>JBFJWO010000032.1:0-16614 GCA_041623575.1 Gammaproteobacteria bacterium | reverse complement strand
TGAACGAGCTGCTGGTGCGTTTCCTGCACACGCTCACCGACATCGTCGGCGCCCACGCAGCCGCCGTCCGCCTCGCGGACCCGGCCGGCGAGATGCGGCTGGTCGCCAGCGTGGGTCTGAGCGACGAGGCGCAGCGCAACGACAAGACCCCGCCGGCGAGCGACTGCGAGTGCGCAACGGTGAGCAGCCGTCGCGCCGTCACCGTGCAACGCTCGATGAGCACCTGCGAGTCGCGTGCCGGCTGCCGGTTCTTCAAGGGCGATGCGGGTGACTTCTCGATGCTGGTGGTGCCGTTGCAGTACCGCGACCAGGTGCTGGGCGCCTACAACCTGTACGTGTCCGCCGACCAGCTGCAGCCGATGGAGGACCTCGAGGAGCTGTTCGTCAGCATCGGGCGCCACCTCGGCATGGCCATCGAGAAGTCGCGCATGGACAACGAGGCGCAGCTGCTGTCGCTGGTCGAGGAGCGCTCGCACATCGCCAACGAGCTGCACGACTCGCTGGCGCAGACCCTGGTCAGCATCGGCTTCCAGGTGCGTATCCTCGACGAGCTGCTGCACGGCGGAGACGAGGCAGCGACCTGGCAGCAGATGGAGCACATCGAGCGCACGCTCGAGGACGCCAACCGCGAGGTGCGCACGCTGATCTCGCACTTTCGCGGCTCCATCGACACCCACGGGCTGGTGCCGTCGATCGGCCAGGCGGTGGCGCGCATTCGCGCCGAATCGGGCATCCCGGTGTTCCTGCAGCAGGAGTGGCCGCAGGGCGAGTTGCCGGCCCAGTACGAGATCCAGGTGCTGCGCATCGTGCAGGAGACGCTCAGCAACATCCGCAAGCATTCGCAGGCCAACATCGTGCGCGTCATGCTGAGCGGCGACGACAGCGGCAACTACCGGGTGCTGGTCGAGGACGACGGCGTCGGCATGGACGCCGCCGACGTGGAGCGCTCGGCGAGGGACGGGACGCACGAGCAGCATTTCGGCCTGCAGATCCTGCACGAGCGCGCCGAACGCCTGCACGCGAACCTGCAGATAGAGAGCGAACCGGGCGAAGGCACCCGGGTGGTGTTGAAGTTCCGCTACCCGCCCGAGCGCGACGCGGCGAACGTCAACGTAGACTTGCGGGACACGGGGTACGACATTGCGCGTATTGGTAATTGACGATCACACGCTGTTCCGCGAGGGACTGCAGGGACTGTTGAAGCTGCGCGGCATCGACGTCGTCGGCGCGGTGGGCGAAGGCCGCGAGGGGGTCGAGCTGGCCGCGCGGCTGGCGCCCGACGTGGTGTTGCTGGACATGCGCATGCCGGCGCTGGACGGCCTGTCGGTGCTGCGCGCCTTGCGCCACAACGGCGGCGAGATGCCGATCGTCATGCTCACCACGAGCAGCGACGAGCGCGACCTCGTCGAAGCCCTGCGCAGCGGCGCGCGTGGCTACCTGCTCAAGGACATGGAGCCCGACGCCCTGGTGGCGGCGCTGCGCAACATCGTCGCCGGCGAGACCGTGGTCGCGCCCGACCTCGCCCCGGTGCTCGCCAAGGTGGTGCAGGGGCACGTGCCGCGGGGCGAGGCCACCACGCCCTTCGACGGCCTCACGCCTCGCGAGACCGAGATCCTGGGGCTGCTGGCGGAGGGCCAGAGCAACAAGGTGATCGCGCGCAACCTCGGCATTTCCGACGGCACGGTGAAGCTGCACGTCAAGGCGATCCTGCGCAAGCTCGAGGTGCACTCGCGGGTCGAGGCGGCGGTCATGGCCGTCGAGCACGGCCTCAGGGCAAGGAACCAGGCGGCGGATTGAGACCCGGCGCCGAGCGGCGCCCGGGGACCCCGGAGCGCCGCCGTGCGGCGGCGCTCCGGCGGCCGGCGACCTAGGCCGTCGCCAGCAGCGGGGCGATGACCAGGCTGACGATGGCCATCACGTTGATGAGGATGTTCATCGACGGCCCGGAAGTGTCCTTGAAGGGATCGCCGACGGTGTCGCCGACCACGGTCGCGGCGTGGATGTCCGAGCCCTTGCCGCCGAGGTTGCCTTTCTCGACGTGTTTCTTGGCGTTGTCCCAGGCGCCGCCCGCGTTGGCCATCATCAGCGCCAGCAGCACGCAGCCGAGCAACGCCCCGCCCAGCATCCCGCCGAGCGCTTCGGCGCCGAGCACGAAACCGACCAGCGGCGGCATGGCCACCGCCACCGTCCCGGGCAGGACCATGCGCTTCAGCGCGGCCGTGGTCGCGATGTCGACGCAGCGCGCGGTGTCCGGCTCCGCCGTGCCCTCCAGCAGACCGGGGATCTCCTTGAACTGGCGCCGGATCTCGCGAATCATTTCGAACGCCGCGTCACCGACCGCGGTCATGGTCATGGAAGCGATCAGGAACGGCAGCAGGCCGCCGATGAAAATACCCGACAGCACCACCGGGTCCGACAGCTCGAGGCTGAAGTCGGGGTTGTTGACCGACATGGTCTCGACGAACGCGGCGATGATGGCGAGCGCCGCCAGCGCCGCGGCGCCGATGGCGAAGCCCTTGCCGATGGCGGCCGTGGTGGTGCCCAGCTCGTCCAGCGAATCGGTGATCTTGCGCGTCTCCTTGCCGAGGCCGCCCATCTCGGCGATCCCGCCGGCGTTGTCCGCCACCGGGCCGTAGGCGTCGATGGCCATGGTGATCCCGACCGTCGCCAGCATGCCGACCGCCGCGATCCCCACGCCATAGAGGCCCGCCAGGGCTGCGGCGACGTAGATGATGGTGGCCAGGGTGAACACCGGGATCGCCACCGACTGCATGCCGACCGCGAGTCCGGTGATCATCACCGTGGCGGTCCCGGTCTCGCCCGCTTCGGCGATCTTGCGCACGGGGCTGCCGCCGGTGTAGTACTCGGTGACCAGGCCGATGACGATACCGCCCACCGCACCGCACAGCAGGCTCGCCCAGATCGCGAAGGCCAGGCCTGCGCTCAGCACCACGATCAGCGCCAGCACGATGAACATCACCGCCGCGCCGATGGTGCCGGCACGTAACGCCACCTCCGCGTCCTTGTGCGACATCTTGCGCACGATCCAGATGCCGATGATCGAGCACACCAGGCCGGTGGAGGCCATGATCAGCGGCAGGCCCATCAACGCGGAGCGCTCGCCGAGCTCGACGAGGATATCGGCGGCCAGCGTCGAGGCGATGGCGATGGTGGCGATCATGGCGCCGCAGTAGGACTCGAAGATATCCGAGCCCATGCCCGCCACGTCGCCGACGTTGTCGCCCACGTTGTCGGCAATGACCCCGGGGTTGCGCGGGTCGTCCTCGGGAATCCCGGCCTCGATCTTGCCGACGAGGTCCGCGCCCACATCGGCGCTCTTGGTGAAGATGCCGCCGCCGACGCGCGAGAACAGCGCCACCGAGGACGCGCCCATGCCGAAACCGTGGATGGCGTGCGCGGTCTCCGGGTCGCCGCCGAAGAACCAGTACAGCGAGCCCAGGCCCAGCAGGCCGAGCGAGGCGACGCACAGGCCCATGATCGAGCCGCCGTAGAAGGCCACCGACAGCGCCGCCGCCGCCCCCTCCGAGTGGGCCGCCGCGGTCGTGCGCACGTTGGCCTTGGTCGCGGCGAACATGCCCATGTAGCCGGCCGCCGCGGAGGCCAGCGCGCCGACCAGGAAGGCCAGCGCGGTGTTGCCGCCGAGGAAGATCCACAACAGCACGAACAGCACCGCGGAGAACATGCCGAGCAGCTTGTACTCGCGGTGCATGAACACCATCGCGCCGAGGTGGATCTGGTCGGCGATCTTCACGATGGCGGCATCGCCGGCCGGGCGGGCGACCACCTGCCGATAGAGGTAATAGGCGACGACCAGGCCGCCTATCCCGAACAGGGGCGGCAAGAAACTGAGACCACTCATAGGTTTCCTCGTGTAGTGCAGGGAGGGGCGAAGCGCCCACACGGTATTGTTGTGAGCGCCGGGCAGGTGCCGCGCCGGCGCGCGGGGCGTCTTATACCACAATCGCCTGCGGCCGTCAGGAACGCGCCGGCTCAGTCGTAACGCTTGTGATAACGCCGGCGCGTACCGGCGCGTTGCACCACCACGCCGCGGACGGCGGCGAGCGAGGCGAGGTCGAACGTGGGGTAGCCCGGGTTCAGCGGCGCCAGCAACCACTGCTCGCCGCGCGCGCGCAACTGCCGCAGCAGGTAGTCGCCTTCGTGCTCGGCAACCACGAAGCTGCCGTCGGCCGCGCGCCCGGACGGATCGACGATCACCACGCAGCCGTCGGCGAACTCCGGCTCCATGCTGTCGCCCAGCACCCGCAACGCATAGGGCTCCGCACCGGCGCAGCCGCCCGGCTCGGGGTGCGCCATCGGGGATTGTTCTCGGGGATCTGGGGGCATGTCGGCCGCCGGCGTCGCAGTGGGCTCAAGCGCGCCACTCTAGCGGCCGATAGCCGCTGTGTGAAGCGATCCCGGTCCCCATCCCTGCCAGCGCTGCTCGCCTGCGCCGCCCTCCTCGCCACGCCCGCGACGGGCGCCGGCACCAGCCGCAGCTACGCCGCCGTCATGCACCTCTCCGAGTGGCGTGCCGACACCGGCGAGACCTTGTGCCGGCTCGAGCACGAGATCCCCGACTACGGCACGGCTCGCTTCGAGCACCGTAGCGGCGGGGAGCTGAAATTCGCGCTGGCCGCCCTGCGTTACGTGCCCAACGGGCGGGTCGCCATGCTGAGTGCCGAGGAGCCGCGATGGCGCCACGGGGGCGGCGGCTACGACATCGGCGAAGTCAGCCTGTTCGGCGGCCCCGTCCCGATCAAGCTCGGTGCGCTGCGCGCCCAGCGCATGCTGCTCGACCTCGAACACGGCCTGCAGCCGACCTTTCGCTACCCGGAGGACGACGAACGCGCCAACCGGATCGAGGTCACGCTGTCGAGCGTGAACTTCCACAACGCCCTGCGCACGTTTCGCGAATGCGTCGACGCCATGGGCAATGCCTCGCCGGCGCGCACGGAAAGACCCGCAGCGGCAAGCGGCGGGCAGGAAGTGTTCTTCGAGCTCGACAGCGACGTGCTCGACGCCAATGCGCGCGCCACGCTCGAGCGTACGGCCGAAGCGTTCGCCGCCGGCGGGCCGGTGCGACGCGTGGTGCTGACGGGCTTCGCCGATATCCGCGGCACCGATCCCTACAACCTGGGCCTCTCGGAGCGGCGCGCGCGCGCCGTCAGCGACTACCTGACCAGCGCCGGCGTGCCGGAGAACCGGATCGAGCTGGTCGCCATGGGCGAGACCGACGACCGACCCGGGTTCTCGCAGAATCGCCGCGTGCGCGTGGAGCTGGTGCGCTAGGCACTCCCGCCGGAGGCCGCCACCGCACCGGCGATGCGCACCGGACCCCGCAAAGCCTCGACACCCGCGCCCTGAGCGGCCGCCGACAACCGTCGGCGCCAGGCGCGCGCCCCCGGGCGTCCCTGGTAGAGGCCCATCAGGTGCCGGGTGATCGCCGACAGCGGGACGCCCTCGGCCACCTCGCGCTCGAGGTAAGGCAGATAGCGCGACCACACCGTCTCACGCTCCGGCGCATCGACGGGCTCGCCGAAGACCTCCCGGTCCGCACCCGCCAGCAGGTAGGGGTTGGCGTAGGCCTCGCGCCCCAGCATCACGCCGTCGCAGTGACACAGGTGCTCGGCCACGCCGGCCAGGTCGCGCACCCCGCCGTTGAGCACGATCTCGAGGTCGGGGAAATCGCGTTTGAGGGCGTGCACGACGGGGTAGCGCAGCGGCGGCACGCTGCGGTTCTGCTTGGGGCTGAGGCCTTTCAGCCAGGCGTTGCGCGCGTGCACGATAAAGGTCCGGCAGCCGGCCAGCGCGCATTGCTCGACCAGCGCGTAGAGCCGCGCCGTCGACTCCTCCCGGTCCAGCCCGACCCGGGTCTTGATCGTGACCGGAACGCGCACCGCGGCCGCCATCTCGGCGACGCAGTCCGCCACCCGTGCGGGTTCGGCCATCAGGCAGGCGCCGAAGGCGCCGGCACGCACGCGCTCGCTGGGGCAACCCACGTTGACGTTGACCTCGTCGTAGCCCGCTTCGGCGCCGGCCCGCGCACCGGCCGCCATCACGCGCGGGTCGCTGCCGCCGAGCTGCAACGCCACCGGGTGCTCGGCCGGGTCGAAACGCAGCAGGCGTTCGGCGTCGCCGCGCACCAGCGCCTCCGCCACGATCATCTCGGTGTAGAGCAACGTGCGGCGCGTGATCAGGCGCAGGAAATAGCGCTGGTGCCGGTCGGTGCGCTCCATCATCGGCGCCACGCACAGCCGGCGGTCCGGCGCCGGCGCGTGGCGCACCGCGGGACCGGCGCTTTGCGCGCCGGGGCACCTGTCGGGCGAGCCGGCGTCGTTCAACGTGCCGTCCGCCATCGCCCCGCCCGCAACGGTCCGCGGTAACCCATTATCGACAAGCTCCTAGTACACTGAGCGGCCGCCTGTGCGCCGAGTCGGCGACCCGGCCGCACCGGTTCGCACATTGTCGCAACAGCGGGCGTGCGCTCCAAGCGGTGCGCGGGGTGTGGCATAGAGGAGGCCGCGTTGCTGAAACTGTTGGTGCGAATCCTCGTCAGCGCAGGGATTCTGGCGTTGATATTCGCCGAGATCGAGCCCGGGCGCATCGTGGGCATTTTGCGCGGTGCGGACCTGCCGCTGCTGCTGGCCGCGCTCAGCCTGCAGCTGGCCAGCAGCAGCGTCGCTGCCTACCGCTGGCAGCTGATCATGCGCAACCTCGATTTCGGCCAGGGCCTCGGCTTCTACTGGCGCAGCTACGTCAAGGGCACGTTCTTCAACCAGGGCCTGCCGACCAGTATCGGCGGCGACGCGGTGCGCATGCTGGACGTGGCCCGCCAGGGCTTTCGCAAGCGCGACGCGGCCTACGGCGTGCTCCTCGACCGCTCGATCGGCCTCGCCAGCCTGCTCGCGCTCAACCTGGTGGCTTTTGCCGTCGGCCCCCAGCTGCTGCCTGCGCGGGTCTTCTACACAGCCCTCGGCCTGGCCGCCGCGGGCGCGCTGGCCTTCACCGGCGTGTGGGCTTTTGCCAACTGGCGCCGGCTCGACACGCACCCGCAACTCGCCCGCCTGAAGAAGGTGTCCGTGCGCCTGCGCCGGGCTTTCGCCACCTCGCTCACGATGCTGCTCGGCAGCTCGGTCGCCATCCACGCGCTGGCCATCGGCTGCGTGTTCGCGATCGGGCAGGCGATCGGGCTGGATTACGACCTGCTGACCTACCTCGTGCTGGTGCCGCCGGCGATCCTGCTAACGGTCGTGCCGGTCTCGATCGCCGGCTGGGGTGTGCGCGAGGGGGCGATGGTGGCGTTGTTCGCCTTCATCGGCGCGGAGCCGGCCAGCGTGCTGACGATGTCGATCACTTACGGCATCGTGCTGCTGCTGGCGAGCTCGCCGGGGTTCGTGGTCTACCTGCAGGACCGCCAGCGGGTGGTCTGAGGGCTCGCTCCCCGGGCGCGATGCGCCGCTTAGCGGCTACACTGCCGGCGCAACGGCAACGGGTGCGAGGCCAATGAACGTCGATCTGATGCGCAGGGTGGACTACTTCGCCGGCGTGCCGCTGTGTTTCGCGGCCAGCCTGCTCGCCTGGGCCGGGCGGTTGCTGCGCCCCGGCAACGCCCACCTGCGCGGGCGGCCGCGGCGGGTCCTGTTCCTGGAGCTCTCCGAGATGGGCAGCACCGTGCTGGCCGACCCGGCCATGCGCAAGCTGCGGGCCAGCGGTGCCGAGCTCTACTTCGCCATCTTCGCGCGCAACGCGCCCAGCCTGGGGCTGCTCGGCACCGTACCCGAATCGCGGGTCTTCCGGATTCGCGAAGCGCGCCTGGCGACGCTGCTGCTGGACAGCCTGCGGTTCTTCGCCTGGACGCGGCGCGAGGGCATAGACACCGTCATCGACCTCGAGCTGTTCTCGCGCTACGCGGCGTTGCTCGCGTTCGGCAGCGGCGCGCGGCGCCGCGTGGGGTTCCACGCGTTCTTCAACGAAGGTCTGTACCGCGGCTCGCTGCTCACCCACCGGGTGGCCTACAACGCGCATCAGCACATCGGCGCCAACTTCATCGCCCTGGTCAACGCGGTGCTGGCCGGGCGCGAGGAGCTGCCCTACTCGAAAACGCGCATCGAGCCCGGCGAACTCGAACTCGCCCGTGCCGAGGTCGGCCCCGAGCGCATCGAGGCGCTGCAACGACGCATCGCCGACGCCTGCCCCGCCTGGCAACCCGGCCAACCCATCGCCCTGCTGAACCCGAACGCCGGCGACCTGCTGCCGCAGCGTCGCTGGCCGCCCGGGAACTTCGCCGCCGTTGCCACCGCGCTGCTCGCGCGCTACCCGGGTCTGCTGGTCCTCGTGACCGGCGCGCGCGCCGAGCGCGAGCAGGCCGAACGGTTGTGCGCGCGCGTCGCCGACCCGCGTTGCGTCAACTTCGCGGGGCTCGTCGAGTTCGGCGAACTGCCGGCGCTCTACGGCTGCGCGGCAGTGATGCTGACCAACGACTCGGGCCCCGGGCACTTCGCCGCGGTCACGCCATTGCGCACGATCGTGCTGTTCGGGCCCGAGACGCCGGCCCTGTACCGGCCGCTCGGCAACACGGTCGCGCTCCACGCCGGACTAGCCTGCTCGCCCTGCGTGAGCGCCGCCAACCACCGCAAGACGCCGTGCCGCGACAACGTCTGCATGCAGGCCATCACGCCCGAGGAAGTGCTCGGCCACCTCTGCGAGGCGCTGGACGCGCGCGCCTGACGGGGCGTGCGGGCGCTATAATCGGGACCGTTGCCCGTCCACACCGGTCCCTCGTCCATGTACTCGCTGCCCGAACTCGCCAACCTCGTCGATCGCCTGAAGCAGGCCAGCGTCGCCTGCGTCGGCGACCTGATGCTGGACCGTTTCATCTACGGCAGCGTGGAGCGGGTGTCGCCCGAGGCGCCGGTGCCCGTGCTGCGCGTGGCGCGCGAGCGCGAAATGCTGGGGGGCGCCGGCAACGTGGCGCGCAACCTCACCTCGCTCGGGGCGCGGTGCGCGCTGGCGGCGGTGGTCGGCGACGACGAGGCCGGCCATCGCACGCAGTCGTTGCTGAGCGAGCTGGCGCGCTGCCGCCAGTACCTGGTCGTGGAGCCCGGACGCGGCACGACCATCAAGACCCGCTGCATCGGCGGCAACCAGCAGATCCTGCGGGTCGATCGCGAGCAGCGCGACCCGATCAGCAACGAGACGCGCGAGGCGTTGTTCGCCCACGTCAGACAAGGCCTTGCCGACGTGCAGGCGTGCATACTCTCCGACTACCGCAAGGGCGTGCTCACGGCCGACCTGATCGCCTCCCTCATCGAGGCGGCGCACGCCGCCGGCTGCCTGGTCATCGTCGATCCCAAGGGCGGCGACTACAACCGCTATCGCGGCGCGGACGTGGTCACGCCCAACCGCGACGAGCTGGCGCTGGCCGCCAACCGCGCGGTAGGCACCTCCGAGGAGATCGTGGCCGCCGCGCAGTACCTGCGCGAAACCTACGATCTCGGCGCGCTGATGGTCACGCGCAGCGAGGAAGGATTGAGCGTCATCGACGCGAACGGCGCGGCGCACCTGCCGGCGCAGGCCCAGGAGGTCTACGACGTGTCCGGTGCCGGCGACACCTGCGTGGCCACCCTGGCGGCGGCGCTCGCCGTCGGCATCCCCCTCATCGATGCCGCGCAGCTCGCCAACCTCGCGGCCGGTATCGCGGTCAGCAAGCTCGGCACCGCCGTCGCCGAGGCGAGCGAGCTGCAGGCCGCGTTGCGCCACCGCCAGGTGCTCGACTTCGAAGGCAAGGTGGTGGACCGCGACACCGCCGCGGGCACCGCCCGCGCCTGGCAGGAGAAAGGCCTGACCGTGGGCTTCACCAACGGCTGCTTCGACCTGTTGCATCCCGGCCACGTGACCTTGCTCGGGCGCGCCCGCGAGGCCTGCGACCGCCTGGTGGTGGCGCTCAACAGCGACGACTCGGTGCGCCGGCTCAAGGGTGAGCAACGTCCGGTGCAGACCGAGTCGGCGCGCGCGACGGTACTGGCCAGCATGAGCAGCGTGGACCTGATCGTGATCTTCGGCGAGGACACGCCGTTCGAGCTGCTGCAACAGCTGCGTCCCGACGTGCTGTTCAAGGGCGCCGACTACACCCTCGACACCGTGGTCGGCGCCGACCTCGTGCAGGGCTACGGGGGGCGGGTCGAACTGATCGAGATCGTCCCCGAGCAGAGCACTTCGAACCTCGTCAGCCGGCTCGGCGGGCCGTGATCCTGGTCACCGGCGGGGCCGGGTTCATCGGCTCCAACCTGGTCGCGGCGCTCACCGGGCAGGGCCGCGAGGTCGCCGTCTCTGACCGGCTGCGCGAGGGCGACAAGTGGCGCAACCTGGCGCGCCACGAGCTGGCCGCGTTCATCGCGCCGCCACGCCTCGTCGAGTTCCTCGACGCCCACGCCGACGCGCTCGAGGCGCTGGTGCACATGGGCGCGATCTCGGCCACCACCGTGACCGACGGCGACGCGGTCATGGAGAACAACTTCAACCTCAGCGTCACCCTGTGGCACTGGTGCGCTGAGCACGGCGTGCCGCTGATCTACGCCTCCTCGGCGGCCACCTACGGCGACGGCGGCGCGGGCTTCGACGACGATCCCGACCCGGCGGCGCTGGCGCAACTGCGCCCGCTCAATCTCTACGGCTGGTCCAAGCACCTGTTCGACCGCTGGGCCGTGCGCCAGGTGCTCGCCGCACGCCCGGCCCCGCCGCAATGGGTGGGGCTGAAGTTCTTCAACGTCTACGGCCCCAACGAATACCACAAGGGCGCCATGCGCAGCGTGGTCGCCCATCTCTACCCGAAGATCGCGGCCGGCGAGCCGGCCACGCTGTTCGAATCGCACCGCCCGGATTTCGCCCACGGCGAGCAGTCGCGCGATTTCGTCTATGTACGCGACTGCACCGAGGTCGTCGCCTGGCTGCTCGACAACCCGGGCGTCAGCGGCCTGTTCAATCTCGGCACCGGCGAGGCACGCAGCTTTGCCGACCTGGCACGCGCCGCCATGTTCGCGCTCGGGCGCGAACCGCGTATCGTCTTCACGCCGATGCCGGCCACGCTGCGGGACAAGTACCAGTACTACACCCGGGCCAGCATGCAGCGGCTGCGCGACGCCGGCTATCGCGCCGGCTTCACCAGCCTCGAGGACGGCGTGGGCGACTACGTGCGCAACTTCCTCGCCCGCGACGACCCCTATCGCTGAACCGCACCGCCTCCACCCGCCTCACTGCCGTGCGGCACAAACGCCGTCCACGACGATCCCGCGGTAGGCGAACAACGAGCCCACGACCCGGCCGAGGCGCCGTTCGTCGAAGCGCGCGCGCTTGTGCACGCTGCGCACCGCGTGCGAGTACGGGCTCAACGGGCGCTGGGTGAAATACCAGGCTTCGTGCGTGTCGCAGGCGGGCGAACGCCAAAAGCGATAGGCCCGAGCGTTGCCCCCGCGCTCGGGAACGCCGGTTTCGGGCCGATCCGGCAGCGAAAAAGCCAGGAAGCTCGCCAGGCGGTGGTTTGCCGCCAGCAGCGCGGCGGGGGTGGTGTCGGCGTCGCGCAGGGACTGCACCCATTGCGCGGCCTCGGTGCGATCGCGAAGCTGCACGCTCGGGCCGCTGCGAGCCGCGATGAACGGGTAGAGCACGTCGGCGATCAGCAGCGAGGACAGCGCGACCGGCAGCATCAGCGAGACCGCCGCGAAGGCCCGCGCCGACGGCGGGCCGACCAGCGCCCCGGCCAGGCGCGCGCCCAGCAACACGAAGCCCGTGACGTAGGCCGGGCCGACCCAGTTCGCTTCGGGGTCCCCGAACAGGCTGGCGGTCGCGAACAGCCCGAACGTCACCAGCGTCGGCATCAGCAGCAGCAGCGAGTGCGCCTGGCCGGCTTGCAGTGGCAACACGCCGCCGGCGAGCGAGCGCGAACGCACGGCGAGTTCCCACAACAGCCAGCCGAACAGCAACGGCGTCACCACCACCGCCTGCCCGGCCAGGAACTCGCCGAACGTCAGCCAGGGCGGGGTGCGCTCGCCGGCGCCGAAGCCGTGCCCGAGCTGGTAGAGCAGCGAGTGCGAATCCGCCGCCAGGGTGGCACCGAGCACCGGCAGCCCCGGCAGGACCATCAACAGCATGCCGAGGTAGGGCAGTCGCGACCTGAGCGCCCGGCGCCCCTCGGGCGCCAGCAGCAGGGCGATCAGCAGCGCCACCGGCAGCAGCACGCCGCTGTACTTGCTGATCATGCCGAGGCCGAGCGCCAGACCCGCCAGCAGCCAGTGCCGCGGCCGGTTGTCGCGCAGCGCGCGCGCGCTCAGCCACACACCCAGCGCCCAGCACAGGGCCAGCGGCGCGTCCGGCGTCGCGAGCCAGCTGGCGACCGCGAACAGCGGCACGACGGCGGCCAGCACCGCCGCCCACAAGCCGTCCCGGCGCTGCCCGCGCCACTCCCGGGCGGTGCGGTAGATGACCCACACCGAGGCGATGGAACAGAGCGTTGCGCTCAAGCGCACGCCAAACGTACCGGCGCCCCCGAGGTGCGTACCGAGCGCGATCAGCCACGCGATGGCCGGCGGGTGATCGTAGTAGCTGAGCGCGAGATGGCGCGACCACTGCCAGTAGTAGGCCTCGTCCTCGTGGATCGGTACCGTCCAGGCCAGGTACAGGCGCAGTCCCGCGACGATCGCCAGCAGGATCAGCAGGTGCCGGTTGGTGGGCTCGCCTCCATCACGGTGGGCGGCGAGCAGCGACGGTTTGTCTGCGATTGAAGGCACGTCCCTGTGGCGTTGGCCGGCCCGGCGGCAGACGGGTGCTGCGCCGGCTCCTCGTCAGTTACGGCGGGCGCCCGCCAGGATCCAGTTGAGCACGGTGTCGTAGCCGTCCCGGTCGTTCAGGTCCGCGGTGTCGAATCCCGAGACCACGCCGCCGTAGTGGTGGTTCCCGGAGGGCTTGCTCAGCAGCCGGCTGCGTTCGGGCTCGGCGAAGTTGACCCGTGCCAGCACCTCGCGGAAATACTCGTCCGCGGTCCCGTTCGGCTGATCGGCGGCGTTCCAGAACACCGGCACCCCGGCGATGCTGCCGGCACCGGCCGCCTGGTGGCAGTTGGCGGTCGCACAGGTGGCCGTCAGCAGCGGGCCGACGTCGGCGTCGAAAGTCAGGTCGCCCGGCGCCGGGCTCAGCGTGCTGTCGACCGTGAGGGTGACCAGCGCCGAATCGCTCACCCCGCCGGCGCTCGCCGTCAGGCGCACCTGGTACTCGCCGTCGCGGTCGGTATCGAACACCGGGCGCAGCGCGCTCGCATCCGAGAGCGTCGGCGTCGAACCGGCCGGGCTCGAGGCCACCGTCCAGGCGTAGGTCTCGGCGAAGCGGCTGGCCGCGGCACTGAGGCGGGTGGGCACGGTGGTGGTGCGGGACGGACCGGGTCGGGCCACCGGCGCCCCGGGTCGGTTCACGGTGCCGTCCGCGTTGCCGTGGCTGAAGCCCGGCAGGAAGCTGCCGAGCAGCGCCGGCTTGTTCGGGTCGTTCCAGAAGACGTTGTAATTGAGCAGCCCGAGGGGCATGCGGCCCTCCTCGAAGACCAGGCGCTCGATGTCGGCGGCATGGGCGACGAACTTCGCCCAGGTGCTGAAATCCACGTCCTTGGTGTTGTCCGCCACGTCGTCGCCGCCACCGAAGTTGCCGTCGGCGCCGAACGCGTCGACCTGCCCCGTGCCGAGGTTGCTGCCCTGGCGCGCGTGACAGACCATGCAATGCGGCCCCACCACCTGCAGGTACAACTGGTCGGCGCCCGCGGGCGGGCTGCCGGTGTTCGGGTTCGGCCGCCAGCCGGGCGGCACGTAGTCGCACTCGCCGTCGTCCCCGCCGTAGCGGCTCTCGCTGAACGCGGCACCGTAGCAGCCTTCCATGATGCCGAGCGCCAGGTAGCCGGGCCAGTCGCCGGCCGGCGGGGTCGGCGGCGTCAGCCCGACCGTCGCGCACGCGGCCGTGTCGGCGCCGGGGGTCGTGCAGTAGACCGCGTGGTTGAGCGCCTTAAGCGTCGCCTCCTGGTCCGCGCGGCGCAGCCCGGTGCGCTCGGCGAAACCGAAGGTGTCGACCTCCAGGAACTGCAGCTTGGCGTCGACGTCGCCGTCGTTCGCGAAACGGCCGTCGGGCAGCAGCGGCGGTGTCTCGCCGCCGTGGCAGGTGACGCAGATGCCCGGCATCGGCTTCTCGCCGCGCCCGTCGAGGTCCTGTACCAGGGTGCGGCGCTGCACCCCGCCGCTGGCCGGCAGGAAGGTGAAGAACTTGACGAAGCACTCTTGCGGGGTGGTCAGGCAGTCGCACGCGGTCGGGTCGAGGCAACTGTACTCGATGGCGTTGGTGCCGATGTGGTGCCGGCGCTGGTTGGCCACCAGCGCGTCGAGGTTGAGGTTGGTGTAGTCGAAGCCGGGGATGTCCTGGACCTGGAAGTTGTCCACGTAGGCGGCGAACGTGCCGTCGGCGTTGACCCGGAAGAACATGTTGCGCCCGTAGCCGAGGTCGCGGGTGTCGCGAAAGCGCACGTGCCCCCGGGCGCCCGCGTCGAAACCGTTGAACGACAGCCACTTGGCGAGCGTGTCGCGATCGTCGGCGGGGTCGATCGCGGCGTAGTAGGCGCGCGCGTAGGCGAGCGAGGCGATACCGGAGGCCGGCAGTTCGATGCGATCGACGCAGCCGCCGTCGGCGGGCGCGTAGCGCGATCCGCTGCGCACCGTCGGGTCGGGCGCGCTGTCGTTCGGGTCGCGCAGCAGGTAGAGGCACACTGCAGTTGCCGAACTCGCCGCCAGCACCACCCCGCCCGGTCGGTCCAACGCCAGCGTGAAGGCGGGGTTGGCGGCGGCGGTCGCGTCGGCGCCGCCGGACACCGTCCAGTTGCCGGAAAAGCTGCGCGTGCTGCCGTCGTCGAGCGTCGCCGTGACCGTGAAGCTGCCGGCCTGGCCGGCGCTGTCGGTGCCGACCACGAGCGTGTAGTTGCCGGCCGGCAGGCTCGCCTGGGCGTCGAGGTAGCGCAGGAAACTGTCCGGCTCGGAAATGCCGATCGCGGTCGAGAACTCCTCGACCGCGCCGTCGCGCTCGCAGCCGCCGGCAAGCAGCACGAGGGCCGCGGCCAGCGCGCAGCGCCGGCCGGGGTGCAACCTTGCGTTCATGGTCGTTCGTTGCCTCCAGTCGCGGCGTCGAGCGGCGGGACCGCGCCGGCGCTCAAAAGACGCCCAGGTAAGTGAGCCGGAAGGTGGTTCGCTCGTAGTCGATACCGCCGTCGGCGGAGGAGTCCAGGAACTCCACCGAGGCGTCGAGCGAATGGTCCTGGTTGATGCCGTAGTTGAGCCCCAGGGTGAGCAGCGTCGTGTCCGCATCGAGACGGTAGGCGAACTGCCCGGTGTCGCGTCCCCCGAAAGCGTCGTCCGCCTCGATGGCATCGGCGGCGGCGATGATGTCCACGGTGGGGCTGGAGGTCGACACCACGTCGCCGCTGACCAGGTTGAGCGTGGTGTAGGCCAGCGCCCGCTCGCTCAGCACCAGGTCGACGTTGGCGAACACCCGCAAGCTGTCGTTGTCGAACACGTCGCTCTCGGACTCGCTGGTCTTGAAGCCGAGCCCGGCGGCGGTCGCCAGACGGTCGGTGAAACGCTTGTCGGCGACCGCGAGCAGACCGAACGTGGTGGCATCGCGCATGTCGCTGTCGAAATCCTGCTCGTTCAGCGACGCGGTAAGGGTGAATCCGGGCGCGGTGAAACCGCGCACGAAGCGGAACTTGTAGTCGACGGCGAAACTGAAGCTCGCGTTGCTCAGGCCGTCGAACTCCTGGTACTCCTCGATCCCGACACTGGCGCGGTAGATCAGGGAGCTGTTGAGGCCGAGGATCTGCACGAAACTCGCCCCGCCGAGAACGCCGACGAACGTGTCCTCGCGCACGTCGTCGCCCACCGGTGCCTTGTTGACGTTGTCGTCGGTAACGAGACTCGCGTTGACGCTGAAGCGCAACGCCTTGGCCGCCAGGGCCGACGCCGGCAGCGCCAGCAGCGTTACCAGGGCGAAGGCCAGGAAGTTCTCGATCCCTGGTGTCGGGTCTGCTCGTTTCAGCACCTGTCGCGCTCCGCGGTTGCTCGGTTTGCCTCGCCGGTGCGGCGCCGCGCCGCGACCGCCAACAACAGCCACCACAACGGCCAGCCGCCGGCCGCGCTGCCGCTGGATACCGATTCGGTTGGCGCCGCCGGGACCAGCGCCGCGGCCACGGCCACCCGCCCCGGGTCGAGTATGCGCCCGTTGACAAGCCCGTCGGCGTCGTTGGGACCGCCGTCGGTCACGCGCAACGCGACGCAGTCGTGGAAGGCGCTCAGGCCCTCGCGGTAGGCGGTATTGCCGGGTCCCGGGCAGATGCCCGCGCTGCTCGGCGCGCTCAGGACCCGGTCGTCGCCGCTCGTGTCGAAAAGGCCCCAGCCGGCCAGGGTGTACTTGCGATAAACGGCGTTGGCGCGCACCGCCGTGCGCAGCGGCAACACCACCTCCGCCACCCCGCCGGGCGCCACGCCCGCGATCTCGAAATCGAACACCTGCCCGGTCTGCGGG
>JBFJWO010000031.1:0-16854 GCA_041623575.1 Gammaproteobacteria bacterium | reverse complement strand
GATGCACCAGCCTTCAAGGTCACACTCGCCGTCGAACCTGTCCGGAGTAACGGCGCCGGCGGCTCCGGGCTTGAGCGAGGGGGGCGGGCAGTGACGTTGGCCCCCGCCGAGCAGGCGCTGGCGCTGCTCGCCGGGCGCTTCGACGGGGTGCTGGCGAGCGTCATGGCGGACGAGCGCGGCTACCCGTTCGCGAGCCGCGTACCCTGTTGTCTCGACGTGCGCGGCGCGCCGCTGCTGGTCCTGAGCCGGCTCGCGCAACACACGCGCAACGTCGTCGCCGATCCGCGGGCCTCGCTGCTGGTGTGGGGTGCCGGCGAGGACGTGCAGGCGGCACCGCGCCTCACGCTGATCGGTGACATGCAGCTCGACCCCGACGGGCAGGCGCGAAGGCGTTACCTGAGTCACTTCCCGCACGCCGGTGCGTACCTCGACGAACTGGACTTCGACCTCTGGCGCCTGCGTGCGGTGGGTGCGCAGTTCATCGCCGGCTTCGCGCAGGTGCACCGGCTCGAGCCGCCGGCGCTGGCCGCGGCGGCGTTGCTCGAGGGCGCGCCCGCGGATGTCGCCGGGCACCCCGGGTTGCAGGCCTATTGCGCCCGGCGTGGCCGCGGTGAAAGCGTCGCCGGGGTCGACCCCTACGGTCTGACCCTGCGCGCCGGGCAGGGCCTGCTGCGTATCGCTTTCGACACCCGCGCGGCGAGCTTCGGGCAGGTGCTGGAGCGGCTGGGCGCAACGCGGGCGTGAGCGTCGTCGAGCGCGTGGCCCGGCGTATCGCCGCGGCACAAGGCGCTTCGCACGGGTTCGTACTCGCCGCCTGCCGGCCGGTGTCGGGCGGCTGCATCAACCGCTGCTTCGTCCTGCAAGGGCGCGATGCGCGCCGCTATTTCGTCAAGCTCAACCGCGCGGCGCTGGCCGGCATGTTCGCGGCCGAGTTCGAGGGCCTGCAGGCGCTCGGCGCGGGTGACGGGCTGCGCGTCCCGCGGCCACTGCTGCACGGTGTGGAGGGCGGCGAGGCGTTCCTGGTCATGGAATACCTCGACCTGGCTGGTGCGCCGGACGGGCGTGCGTGGCAGTCGGCCGGTGCCGCGCTCGCGCGCCAGCATCGTTGCACTGCCGGCGCTTTTGGCTGGACGGCGGACAACAGCCTCGGCAGCACCGGCCAGCCGAACACCTGGCACGCCGACTGGGTCGAGTTCTGGCGTGTGCACCGCCTCGGCCACCAGCTGGGGCTGGCTGCCGGCAACGGGCACGCCCGGGCGCTGGCGCGGGGCGAGGTGCTCGTCGAACGCCTCGAGGCGCTGTTCGCCGGCTACCGCCCGGTGCCGGCGCTGCTGCACGGCGACCTGTGGCGCGGCAATATCGCCTTCGACGGGCGCGGCGAGCCGGCGGTGTTCGACCCGGCCGTGTACTTCGGCGACCGCGAGACCGACCTCGCCATGACCCACCTGTTCGGCGGCTTCGATGCCGGCTTCCACGCCGCCTACGCCGCGCACTGGCCGCTCGATCCCGGCTACCCGGTGCGGCGCACGCTCTACAACCTCTACCACGTGCTGAACCATTTGAACCTGTTCGGCGGCGGCTATCTGGCGCAGGCCCGGTCCATGGTGGAAACGTTGCTGGCGGAGCTGGGCTGATCCTCGACCCGCCCGGCGAGCGTTGACGCGGTTGTTGGCGGAGCTCGGTTGAGGGTCGATCGGGGGGCGACGGTAACGCGGTTGCCGGCGGGGCTGATCGACGACCCGGGCACCGTCGGGGCGCTCTTTGGCGGCACCCGGCCGATTCGCCGCCCGGGCTGACTGCCCGGCGCGGCTTTGAACCACCGCCGCGGCGGGCGATCTAAGCGGGACGCGCCGGCTCGCCGGCCGATACGCACTTCGGGGGAGGAGGCGAATGATCACTACCTTGAACACCACGGCGCGTTACGCGCTGCGCGGCGGCCTGCTGCTGTTGCTCGGCTGGCTGGTGCTGAAAGCCTTCGGGCTGCTGTCGCCGGGCGAGGCGTTGTCGAACTCGGAGTGGCCGAAGACCGATTTCGAGAAACGCACCGTCGACCTGTCCGAGATCCGCTCCGGCGGCCCGCCCAAGGACGGCATCCCGGCGGTCGACGACCCCAAGTTCGTGTCGGTCGCCGAGGCCTCCAACTGGCTGGCGCCGCGCGAGCCGGTCATCGTCGCCGACTACAACGGCGATGCGCGCGCCTACCCGCTGCAGATCCTGATCTGGCACGAGATCGTCAACGACAGCGTCGGCGGGGTGCCGGTGTCGGTGACCTTCTGCCCGCTGTGCAACGCCTCGATCATCTTCGATCGTCGCCACCGGGGCCAGGTGCTGGACTTCGGCACCACCGGGCGGCTGCGCAAGAGCGACCTGGTGATGTACGACCGCCAGACCGAGACCTGGTGGCAACAGTTCAGCGGCGAGGGCATCATCGGCGAGTACGCCGGCGAGCGCCTGACCCAGTTGCCCACCCGCATCGTCGCCTTCGAGGATTTCAGCGCCGCGCACCCCAAGGGGCTGGTACTGTCGCGCCAGACCGGGTTCTTCCGCGACTACGGGCGCAATCCCTACGCGGGCTACGACCGTATCGGCAACTCGCCCTTCCTGCTCGACGAGCCGACCGACCCGAGGTTGCCGGCGATGGAGCGGGTGCTGGCCGTCACCCGTGACGGCAGGAACCGCCTCTACCCGTTCAGCGTGCTCAGGGACAGGCGGGTGCTGAACGACCACTTCGCCGGGCTGCCGGTGGCGGTGTTCGCCAAGCCCGGTACCCTCTCGGTGCTCGACACCACCCGCATCGCCGACGGTCGCGAGGTGCCGGCCGCCAACGCGTTCGAGCGCCGCCTCGACGGCAAGCCGGTGGAGTTCGCCGAGCGCGACGGCGGCATCGTCGACGTGGCCACGGGGTCGAGCTGGAACATCCTCGGCGAGTGCACCTCGGGACCTCTGGCGGGCAAGCGGCTGACGCCGCTGACCGGCGGCGTGCACTTTGCTTTCGCCTGGCTCGCTTTCATGCCGGACTCGGAAATCTACCCGGCTCAGTGATCGCGCGTCACCGCGAACTCGGCAAGGCGCAGCAGCGCCTCGCGGTGGGGACCGCCCTCCAGGGCTTGCAGCGCCTCGCTGGCGATCCGGGCCTCCGCCTCGGCGCGCTCGCGCGTGGCGCCGAGTGCGCCGGTGTCGCGCACGATGGCGATGACCCGCTCCAGGTCTTCGAGCCCGCCCTGTTCGACGGCCTTGCGTAACAGGGCCGCGTCGGCGTCGCCGGCGCGCTGGATGGCCAGGATCAGCGGCAGGGTGGGTTTGCCCTCGGCCAGGTCGTCGCCGACGTTCTTGCCGAGCTCGCTGCTCTCGGCGCTGTAGTCCAGCAGGTCGTCGATGAGCTGGAAGGCCAGGCCGAGGTGCAGCCCGAAGCGGGCGAGCGCGTCCTCCACGCCGGGCGGCGCCGCTGCCAGCACGCCACCGAGGCGGGTCGCCGCCTCGAACAGCTTGGCGGTCTTGCCGGTGATCACGTCGAGGTAGCGGCGCTCGCTGGTGCCCGGATCGTGCACGTTCAGCAGCTGCATCACCTCGCCCTCGGCGATCAGGTTGGTGGTGTCGGACAGGATGTCCATCACCCGCATGTCGCCGACCTCCACCATCATCTGGAAGGCGCGCGAGTAGAGGAAATCGCCCACCAGCACGGCAGCCTCGTTGCCCCACACGGTGTTGGCGGTCTCGCGGCCCCGGCGCAGGCGCGAAGCGTCGACCACGTCGTCGTGCAGCAGGGTGGCGGTGTGGATGAACTCGATGACGGCCGCCACCGCGATGTGCGCCGCCCCCTGGTAGCGCGCCGCCCCCGCGGCCAGCAGCACCAGCTGGGGGCGCAGGCGCTTGCCGCCGCCGGCCACGATGTAGGTGCCGAGCTGGTTGATCAGCACCACGTCGGAGCGCAGCCGTTCGCGGATCAGCCGGTCCACGGACCGCATGTCCTGCGCCAGGAGGTCGCCGAGTTCTGGGAGCACGATGTGGGGTCCGGGTTCCGCGCCGAGTCGAAGGGTGGGACAGTACTGAGAAAACGGCGCCGGTTCAACGCCGCCCCGGTGCCGTGCGGCGTTGACCGCGTGGCGTCGCTTGAGTACACTTCCGCGTCTTTTTCCAGGCGATACCCCAAGCGAGTCAGCATGTACGCGGTGATCAGGACCGGCGGTAAGCAGTACAAGGTCGCCGAGGGCGACCGGTTGCGGGTCGAGCGCCTCGGCGCGGCCGAGGGCGAGACGGTGGAACTGGACTCGGTCTTGATGATCGGCGACGGCGAGGACCTCAAGGTCGGCACCCCGTACGTCGACGGCGGCAAGGTCTCCGCGCTGGTCAAGAGCCACGGGCGCGGGCGCAAGATCGAGATCGTGAAGTTCCGCCGGCGCAAGCACCACCGCAAGCAGATGGGGCACCGCCAGCACTACACGGAACTCGAAATCACCGCGATCAGCGGCTGAGCGGAGCAGCGAGCAGATGGCACACAAGAAAGCAGGCGGCAGCACGCGCAACGGGCGCGACTCGATCTCCAAGCGCCTCGGCGTCAAGCGCTACGGCGGCCAGGAGGTGCGGGCGGGCAATATCCTGGTGCGCCAGCGCGGCACCAGGTTCCACCCCGGCGTCAACGTCGGCTGCGGCAAGGACCACACCCTGTTCGCGCTGACCGACGGCAAGGTCGAGTTCACGGTGCGCGGCCCCGAGAAACGCAAGTTCGTCAACATCGTGCCGGCTGCCTGACGGCGCCCCGATGCGGTGAGGACCTCGAAACCCCGTCACCGACGGGGTTTTTCGTTTCCGGCCCCTGTTTCGCGCAGACCGCCGTCATGCAAGCCCCGGTTTCCAAGGCCCGCCAGCGATGAAGTTCGTCGACGAAGCCACGATCAAGGTGATCGCCGGTGACGGCGGCAACGGTTGCGTCAGCTTCCGCCGCGAGCGATTCATCCCCCGCGGCGGGCCGGATGGCGGCGACGGCGGCGACGGCGGCAGTGTGTTCCTCGAGGTCGACCGCAATCTGAACACGCTGGCGGACTTCCGGCACGTGCGCACGTTCACCGCCGAGCGGGGCGCGAACGGCGCCGGGCGCAACCGCACCGGCAAAGGCGGCGCGGACGTGACCGTCGCGGTGCCGCCCGGGACGCTGGTCTACGACACCGGCACCGGCGAGTTGCTGGCCGACCTGGCCGGCGAGCAGACGCGGATCCGGGTCGCCCGGGGCGGCTTTCACGGCCTCGGCAACACCCGCTTCAAGAGTTCCACCAACCGCGCCCCCCGCCAGTCCACCAACGGCAGCGCCGGCGAGCGGCGCGAGCTGCGCCTGGAGCTGAAGCTGCTGGCCGACGTCGGCCTGCTCGGCTACCCCAACGCCGGCAAGTCCACCCTGATCAGCGCTGTGTCGGCGGCGCGCCCCAAGATCGCCGACTACCCCTTCACCACCCTCTACCCGAACCTCGGCGTGATCTCGCTCGGGCCCGGGCGCAGCTTCGTGATGGCCGACATCCCGGGGCTGATCGAGGGCGCTGCCGACGGCAGCGGACTGGGGCTGCGGTTCCTGCGCCACCTCGCCCGCACGCGCCTGCTGCTGCACATCGTCGACATCGCGCCGCCCGAGCCCGATGCGGACCCCGCCCGCGACGCCCGCGCGCTGGTGCGCGAGCTGCGCGCCTACGACGAGCGCCTGGCCGGGCGCGATCGCTGGCTCGTGCTGAACAAGCTCGACCTGCTGGAGCCCGAGGCCGCCGCCGCGCGCTGCGAGGAGATCGTCGCCGCGCTCGACTGGAAGGGGCCGGTGTGGCGTATTTCGGCGCGCGCCCGCCGGGGGACCGAGGACCTCTGCCGCGCCATCGGTGCCTACCTGGAGGCGGGCAGCGCGGCGGGGCAGGCCGCGGACGAAGCGCATGGATGAGCTGCTCCGGCGGGCGCGGCGCTGGGTGGTCAAGGTCGGCAGCTCGCTGGTCACCGACGAGGGCCGCGGGCTGGACCACGCGGCGATCGCCGATTGGGGCGACCAGATCGCGATGCTGCGCGCCGAGGGCTGCGACGTGGTGCTGGTCTCCTCCGGAGCGGTCGCCGAGGGCATGCGCCGGCTCGGCTGGCGCACGCGCCCGCACGCGCTCTACGAGTTGCAGGCCGCCGCCGCGGTCGGCCAGATGGGGCTGGTGCAGGCCTACGAGAGCTGCTTTCAGAAACACGGCATGCGCTCGGCGCAGGTGCTGCTCACCCACGACGACCTCGCCGACCGGCAACGCTACCTCAACGCCCGTTCGACCCTTCGCGCGCTGCTGCGCCTCGGCGTGATCCCGGTGGTCAACGAGAACGACGCGGTGGCCAACGAGCAGCTGCGCCTCGGCGACAACGACACCCTGGCGGCGTTGGTCAGCAACCTCGTGGAAGCCGACGTGCTGGTGATCCTCACCGACCAGGACGGGCTCTACGACAAGGACCCCCGGCAGCACGCCGATGCGTCGCTGCTCGCGCGGGCGCGGGCCGGCGACGCGTTGCTCGACACGATCGCCGGGCCGAGCCGCTCGGGGCTCGGCCGCGGGGGCATGATCACCAAGGTGTTCGCCGCGCGCCGCGCGGCGCGTGCCGGGGCCGCGACGGTGATCACCTCCGGGCGGCTGCCAAACGTGCTCGCCCGCCTGCGCGCCGGGGAGCCGCTAGGGACGCTGCTGGTGTCCGAGGAGCCGCCGTTGCTGGCGCGCAAGCAGTGGCTGGCCAACCAGCTGCAGGTGCGCGGGCGCCTGACGGTGGACGCCGGCGCACGGCGCGCCTTGCTCGAACGGCGCTCCAGCCTGCTGGCAGTCGGGGTGCGGCGCGTGGACGGCCAGTTCGAGCGCGGCGAGCCGGTCGCCTGCGTGGACGAGGACGGGGCCGAGATCGCCCGCGGGCTGGTCAACTACAGCGCGGCCGAGTCGGCCCGCATCATGGGCCGGGCGAGCGGCGAGATCGAGGCCATCCTCGGCTACGTCGACGAGCCGGAACTCATCGACCGGGACAACATGGTGATCACGGCCGCGTGACGCGTGCCTTGACCGGCTCGCGGGCGGGCCGCATAATCGCGCGCTTTTCATCGACGCACCGACCAAACGGGGAAGCAAGACTTGGCCAACTCAGCGCAAGCACGCAAACGCGCCCGCCAGGGAGAAAAACGCCGCCAGCTCAACGCCAGCCAGCGTTCCATGATGCGCACCTACCTCAAGCGGGCGGTGACGGCGATCGACAGCGGCGACCAGGAGGCCGCCAAGGCCGCGTACGCCGCGGCGGTGCCGATCATCGACAGCGCCGCGCGCAAGGGACTGATCCACGCCAACAAGGCCGCACGGCACAAGAGCCGGCTGAACCAGCGGTTGCGCGCGCTCGCTTCCTGAGCCGACACCCTTTCGCCTGACCCGCGCCGCGGCGCGCGCCTTGCGAGCCGGGTGATACACTGCGCGCCTCCCACCAGGCGCCGAGCGTTTGAGTTCCAGACCGACCGCACCCGCCACGCCGGCCCGCACCGGGTTGCTGCGATCGGGCTTCGTCACCGCCTCGATGACCTTCGTCTCGCGGGTCTTCGGGCTGGTGCGCGACAACGTGATCGGCCAGGTTTTCGGCCCGGGCGCCGCGGTCGACGCCTTCCTGGTCGCGTTCCGCATCCCCAACCTGTTCCGCCGCCTGTTCGCCGAGGGCGCGTTCGCGCAGGCCTTCGTGCGGGTGTTCACCGAGTACCGCGAGCGTCGCAGGCAGGCCGTGTTGCGCGATCTCGCCCGCAACGTGGTGGGGACCCTGGGCGCTGTCCTGCTGCTGGTCAGCACGCTCGGCGCGGCGCTCGCACCCTGGCTGGTCGCGCTGTTCGCGCCCGGCTTCCTGGACGAGGAGCGCCGCTATTCGCTGGCCGGCGAGATGCTCAGGATCACCTTCCCCTACCTGATGCTGATATCGCTGGTGGCCTGCGCCGGCGGCATGCTGAACGCGCACCGGCGCTTCGCCGTGCCGGCGTTCACGCCGGTGCTGCTCAACCTGTCCCTGATCGCGGCCGCCTGGTGGCTGGCGCCGCGCCTCGACGAACCGGTGCTCGCGCTCGCCTGGGGGGTGCTGCTGGCCGGCGTGGTGCAGGTCGGCTTCCAGCTGCCGTTCCTGGCCCGCCTCGGGTTGCTCTCCCTGCCGCGCTGGGACTGGCATCATCCGGGGGTCGCGCGGATCCGGGTCAACATGCTGCCGGTGTTGTTCGCCTCGTCGGTCGCGCAGCTGAACCTGCTGCTGGACACCGTGATCGCCTCGTTTCTCGCCGCCGGCAGCGTGAGCTGGCTCTATTTCGCCGACCGCATGGTGGAGTTCCCGCTGGGCGTTTTCGGCATCGCCCTGGCGACGGTGGTGCTGCCGCACCTGTCGGCCGAGCACGCCGGGCGGCGCGCCGCGCAGTTCGACGCCACCCTCGACTGGGCGCTGCGCCTGATCGCCTACATCGGCCTGGCGGCGGCGCTCGGCCTCGCCGCGCTCGCCCTGCCGATCGTCGCCACCATTTTCGAGTACGGCGCCTTCGGCGCCGGCGACACGCGCATGGCGGGCCTCAGCCTGGTCGCCTACGCCAGCGGCCTGCCCGCGTACATCGCGGCCAAGGTGCTGGCAGGTGCCTACTACGCCCGGCAGGACACGCGCACCCCGGTGCGCTACGCCCTCATCTCGCTGGCCAGCAACGCGGTGCTGAACCTCGTCCTGGTCACGGGCCTGATCGCGGCCGGCATGGGCGCGCCCCACGTGGGCCTCGCCGCGGCGACCAGTGCCGCGGCCTGGCTGCAGGCCGTGCTCCTCGGCCGACGGTTGCAGCGCGACGGGGTCTACCACCCGGCGCCCGGCTGGGGTGCGCGGGCGTTGCGCCTGGCCGCCGCCGGCACGGCGATGGTGGTATCGTTGCTCGCGCTGGCGCCGGCGGGCTCGAGCTGGTCGGCGTGGCCGTTCTGGCAACGCGCGACGTGGCTCGCAGGCCTGATCGTGCTCGGTGCCGGCGTTTATTTCGCGACGCTCGCGGTGTTGCGCACGCGGCTTGCCGAGTTCCGCGAGCCGCCGGCGGCGCCCGGGCCCCGCTCCGAGCAGCCGGGACAGCGACGCGACGATTCCGGGGCCGGCACGCCCCCCGACTGACATGCAACTGACTCGCGGCCTACACAACTTGCAGCTTGCGCCGGGCGCGCCCGGCCACGTGGTGACCATCGGCAACTTCGACGGCCTGCACCTGGGTCACGCCGCGGTGATCGGTGCGGTGGTCGAGGACGCCACGCGGCGCGACCTGCCCTCGTGCGTGATCAGCTTCGAGCCGCTGCCGGAGGAATACTTCGCCGCCGCCGGCGCCCCCGCCCGGCTGATGGGACTGCGCGCGAAGTACCGGCAACTCGCCCGGCTGGGTGTGGATCGCCTGGTGGTGCTGCGCTTCGACCGGCGGTTCTCGCAGATGGAGCCGGAGGCCTTCGTCGAGCGGGTGCTGGTCGGCGGTCTCGGCGTGCGCCACCTGGTGGTGGGCGACGATTTCCGTTTCGGGCGCGCGCGCCGCGGTGACCTGGCGCTGTTGTGCGCCGCCGGCGAACGCCACGGCTTCGAGGTCTCGCACACCGGCACGCTGAGCGCCGGGCACGCCCGCGTGAGCAGCACGCGAATCCGCGAACTGCTGGCCGGCGGCGACCTCGACGGGGCCGCCGAACTGCTCGGGCGCCCGTACAGCATCTGCGGGCGCGTGGCACGCGGCCAGGGCCTGGCGAGGAAGCTGGGATTCCCCACCGCCAACGTCGGCCTGGGCGGCCTGCGCCCGGCGCTCTCGGGCGTCTTCGCCGTGCACGCCGGACTCGACGGCAGCGAGCATCGCGGCGTGGCCAATCTCGGTACACGCCCGACCGTCGACGGCACGCGCACGGTGCTCGAAGTCCAGTTGTTCGACTTCGATCGCGACATCTACGGCCGGCGCCTGGCGGTGGTCTTTCGCGCCAAGCTGCGCGACGAGCGACGGTTCGAGTCGCTCGAGGCCCTGAGCGAGCAGGTGCGGCGCGACGCCGAGGCGGCGCGCGCCTACTTCGAGCGTTTGAAAACCTCCCGGTAAGACCGCGAATCCGCCCGGCCGTTTGCTATGATGCCTGGTTTTGCAGGGCCGCCCCGGTGTCGGACTACAAGCACACGCTGAATCTCCCGAAAACCTCGTTCGCCATGAAGGCCAACCTGGCCCAGCGCGAGCCGGACATGCTGGCGCGCTGGGAGGAAATGGACCTGCACGGGCGCATTCGCGAGGCTTGCGAGGGGCGCGAGAAGTTCATCCTGCACGACGGCCCGCCGTACGCGAACGGCGAGATCCACATCGGGCACGCGGTCAACAAGGTGCTCAAGGACGTGATCGTCAAGTCCCGCCAGCTGGCCGGCTACGACGCGTACTACATCCCGGGCTGGGATTGCCACGGCCTGCCGATCGAGCACCAGGTGGAGAAGAAGATCGGCAAGCCGGGCGCCCGCGTGGACTTCGCCGAGTTCCGCACGCGTTGCCGCGAGTACGCCAATCAGCAGATCGCCGGCCAGATGCGCGACTTCAAGCGCCTCGGCGTGTTCGGCGACTGGGCGCACCCCTACCGCACCATGGATTTCGCCTCCGAGGCCGGCATCGTGCGCGCGCTCGCCCGGGTGATCGCCAACGGTCACGTCTACCGCGGCACCAAGCCGGTGTACTGGAGCGTGGGTGCCCACTCGGCGCTGGCCGAGGCCGAGGTGGAGTACCAGGACAAGACCTCGCTCGCGGTGGACGTGCGCTTCTCGCCCCGCGACCCGCGCGCGCTGCTCGAGCCGTTCGGCGTGAGCGCGGGTGCGAAGGCGCCCGTGTCGGTGGTGATCTGGACCACCACCCCGTGGACCCTGCCGGGCAATCTCGCGGTGGCGGTGCACCCGGAGCTGGACTACGCGCTGGTGGCCTGCGACGTCGGCGCGGGCCCGGAACGGCTGGTGCTGGCGGCGGACATGGTGGACGCGGTGATGGCCCGCTACGGGGTGGCCGACTTCGAGGTGCTCGCCACCTGCGCGGGCGCGGCGCTCGAGGGCGTCGAGCTCGAGCATCCCTTCTACGACCGCGGGTCGGTGCTGGCGCTGGGCGAGCACGTCACCACCGAGGCCGGTACCGGCGCGGTGCACACCGCGCCCGATCACGGCGTGGAGGATTTCGACCTCGGGCGCCGCTACGGGCTCGAGTTGCTCTACCCGGTGAACGGCGACGGGGTGTTCGAGTCGCACGTCGAGCTGTTTGCCGGCGAGCACGTGCACAAGATCGACGAGCACATGCTCGAAGTGCTGCGCGAACGCGGCAAGCTGGTGCGCGAGGCGCCGTTCGAGCACAGCTACCCCTACTGCTGGCGCACCAGGACCCCGCTGATCTTCCGCGCCACGCCGCAGTGGTTCGTCAGCATGGACAAGCAAGCGCTGCGCGAGGGCGTGCTGCGCGAGATCGGGCGGGTCCGGTGGATCCCCGGCTGGGGGGAGGCGCGCATCGAGGCGATGATGCGCACGCGCCCGGACTGGTGCATCTCGCGCCAGCGTGCCTGGGGTGTGCCGCTGTCGCTGTTCGTGCACAAGCGCACCGGCGAGCTGCACCCGGACACCATCGAGCTGCTCGAGCAGGTCGCGCAGCGCATCGAGCGCGAAGGGATCCAGGCCTGGTGGGACCTCGATGCGCGCGACCTGCTGGGCGAAGCCGCCGGCGACTACGAGAAAGTCCCCGACATCCTCGACGTGTGGTTCGATTCAGGCACCACCTACGAGTACGTGCTGCGCCAGCGCGAGGGCCAGACCTTCCCGGCCGACCTCTACCTCGAGGGTTCCGACCAGCACCGCGGCTGGTTCCACTCCTCGTTGCTGACCTGCGTCGCCATCCACGGCCACGCCCCCTACCGCCAGGTGCTGACCCACGGCTTCACCGTCGACCAGGACGGTCGCAAGATGTCCAAGTCGCTCGGCAACGTGGTCTCGCCGCAGAAAGTCATGAAGACCCTGGGCGCCGACATCATCCGGCTGTGGGTGGCGGCCACCGACTACCGCGGCGAGATGAGCGTCTCCGAGGAGATCCTCAAGCGTACCGCCGACGCCTATCGGCGCATTCGCAACACCGCGCGCTTCCTGCTCGCCAACCTCGACGGCTTCGACCCCGCCGCCGACGCGCTCCCTGCCGGGGAGATGCTGGCGCTGGACGCCTGGGTGGTCGGACGTGCGCTCGAACTGCAGCAGGAGATCGCCGCGGCTTACGAGGACTACAACTTCCACGCCGTCTACCAGAAGGTGCACAACTTCTGCGCCATCGACCTCGGTGCGTTCTACCTCGACGTGATCAAGGACCGCCAGTACACGACCCGTGCCGACAGCCGCGCCCGGCGCTCCGCGCAGACCGCCATGTACCACGTCGCCGAGGCGCTGGTGCGCTGGATCGCCCCGGTGCTCAGCTTCACCGCCGATGAGATCTGGCAGTTCCTGCCGGGTCGGCGCGGCGACTCGGTATTTCTCGAGACCTGGTACGAGGGCCTGTTCGCCCTCGACGCCGGTGCGCCGCTCTCGGCCGCCGACTGGGCGGCGGTCATCGCCACCCGCCAGCGGGTGGCGCGCGAACTCGAGAAGCTGCGCGGGGCCGGCACCATCGGCTCGTCGCTGGACGCCGAGGTGACGCTCTATGCCGACGACACCCTGCGCGCGGCGTTGCAGCGCCTGGGCGAGGAGTTGCGTTTCGTGCTGATCACCTCCGAGGCGCGGCTCGCGCCGCTCGCCGAGAAGACCGCCGAGGCGGTCGCCACCGGTGAGGAAGGTGGCGAGTTGTGGGTGGCCGCCACGGCCAGCGCTGCCGAGAAGTGCGTGCGTTGCTGGCACCGCCGGGCGGATGTCGGCAGCAACACCGAGCACCCCGGGTTGTGTGCCCGCTGTGTGGAGAACGTCGACGGTGACGGAGAAAAGCGCGATTTCGCCTGAGGCGTCCAGTGCGCTCGGGCGGGCGCTGTCGCGGGCCGTGCCCTGGCTGGTGCTGGCGGCTTGCCTGATCGCGCTCGACCAGGCCACCAAGCTCGCCGCCGACGCGTACCTGGCGCCCTACCGGCCACGCCCGCTGCTGCCGTTCTTCAACCTGACCCTGATGTACAACGAGGGTGCGGCGTTCAGTTTCCTGAGCGAGGCGGGCGGCTGGCAGCGCTGGTTCTTCATCGCGCTCAGCAGCGTGGTGAGCGTGGTGCTGCTGGTGTGGCTGCTGCGTCTGCCGCGCGAGGAGCGCTGGCTGGCGCTGGCGCTCACGCTGGTGCTCGCCGGGGCGCTGGGCAACCTGATCGATCGCGTGGCCTACGGGCACGTCATCGATTTCCTGGACTTCTACGTCGGGCGCTGGCACTGGCCGGCGTTCAACGTGGCCGACTCGGCGATCTCGGTCGGGGCGGTGCTGCTCGTGGCGCACAGCCTGTTCGCCCCGCGGCGCGAACCCTGAGCGCGGGCGTGGCGCCGCGGCAGGCGATCGGGCCGGCGAGCCGCGTCACCCTTCACTACCTCATTCGCCTGTCCGACGGGACCGTCGCCGAATCGAGCCGCGAGGACGGCGAGCCGGTGCAGATCCGTATCGGTGACGGCACCTTTCCCGCGCCGGTCGAAGAGGTCCTGCTCGGCGCCGTTGCCGGGGAGCGGCGCGCGCGGCGGCTAGCCCCCGCCCAGGCCTGGGGCGAGCGCGATGCGCACAACCGCCACGCGGTGGCGGCGGCCGACTTCCCGCCGCACCTCGAGCCCGTGGCCGGGCAACTCGTCGAGTTCGAGTTGCCCAACGGCGAGCGCGTGCTGGGCACCGTGCTGGCGGTGGACGAGGAGCGGGTCGAGGTCGATTTCAATCACCCGCTGGCCGGGCACACGCTCGACTTCGAGGCCGAGATCCTGTCCGTCGAGGCCGGTTGAAGCGCGTAGAATGGCGGGCCACCGACTTTCCGTGAGCCAACCCATGCAAGTGCTGCTCGCCAACCCGCGCGGATTCTGTGCCGGCGTCGACCGGGCGATCGACATCGTCGAACGTGCGCTCGCGCAGTTCGGCGCGCCGATCTACGTCCGCCACGAAGTCGTGCACAACCGCCACGTGGTGGAGGATCTGCGCGAGCGCGGTGCGGTGTTCGTCGACGAACTCGACGAGGTGCCCGACGATGCCACCGTGGTGTTCAGCGCGCACGGGGTGTCGGCGGCGGTGGCCGGCGAGGCCGAGCGGCGGCAGTTACAGGTGTTCGACGCCACCTGCCCGCTGGTGACCAAGGTGCACATGGAGGTGCTGCGCTACGCGCGCGAAGGGCGTGACGTGGTGCTGATCGGCCACGCCGGTCACCCGGAGGTCGAGGGCACCATGGGCCGCTTCGATACGCGTTTCGGCGGGTGCATCCACCTGGTGGAGGACCTGGCCGACGTGGCCTCGCTCGCGGTGGGCGGCCCCGAACGGCTGGCTTTCGTGTCGCAGACCACGCTCTCGGTCGACGACACGCGCGAGATCATCGAGGCCCTGAAGGCCCGTTTCCCCGCCGTGCGCGCCCCGCAGCGCGACGATATCTGCTACGCCACGCAAAACCGCCAGGACGCGGTCAAGGCGCTCGCCGAGCGTTGCGACCTGGTGCTGGTGGTCGGGTCGGCCAACAGTTCCAATTCCAACCGGCTGCGCGAGATCGCCGCCAAGCGCGGCGTCGCCGCCTACCTCGTCAACGGGGCGCTCGACGTCCAGGCCGAATGGCTGCGAGGCAGGTCCTGCGTCGGCGTGACGGCGGGCGCTTCGGCACCAGAGGTGCTGGTCCGCGACCTCGTCGAGCGGTTGCGTGCGCTGGGGGCCGCGGAGGTCGCGGAACTCGACGGCCTGGAGGAGAACGTGGTCTTCAACCTGCCTCGCGAGCTGCGCTGAGATCGCGCCCGCGCGCCGCGCGCCCGCGGTGGCCGGTTACCAGCAGTCCGCCGGCAGGCGATTGCCGGCCTGGTCGAGGGTCATGGGATCGCAGTCCGTGTCGTCGGCCTGCGCGTTCTGCGGGTCGGCCACGACCATGAACGTGTTGGTCCCGGTGTTGCCGGCGTCGATCGAGTAGGCGTAGTTGACCTGGCCGGCCATCTGCGCCGGGATCAGCGGCAGGATGTCGGCGAGGTTGGCGGTGTAGGTGTTGTTGTTCGCGTACCACTGCTCCTGCGCCTGGGCCAGCGCGGTCAGGCCGGTGCGGGCCTCGGAGCGGCGGGTGTCCTGCAGCGAGTTCAGGTAGGACGGCACCGCGAAGGTCGCGATGATGACCAGGATGACCATGGTCACCACGATCTCGATGAGCGTGAACCCAGCCGATTTAGTGCGCATTTGACGTGTCTCCCGGGGCTCGCCCGGCGCGCCTGGTGCGCGCCGGGCCGGCCCGTCAGTTCTCGAACCAGTAAGTCTTCACCGGCGCGCCGGTGCCTGGCAGGTTGAAGCAATCGGTCGCCGAGCAACCGGTATCGTGCGTCACGCCGTCTTCGTCCTGCGCGATGATGAGCGTCGGCGAGGGCGCGATCCCGCCGCGCAGCGAGCGGCGAACCCGGTCCGAGCGCGTCAGGTTGGTCTCGTCGCCCGACTCGTCGAAATCCTCGATCGGCGTCGCGTCCACGACGTTCAGGAAGTACAGGTTTCCGGTGCCCTCGTTGGGTCCGCAGCTCAAGCCCGCGTTCGGATCGGCCGGGATGAAGCTCGGAACGATGGCGAACCCGGAGACGATCAGCGGGCGCCCGAGCACCTTCTCGCCGATGAAGTTGCCGGTCGGCGGGTCCTCGAGCACGATGTACCAGCCGTCGGACGTCGACAGCTCGCCCAGCGCCGTGGCGCGCTGGGTGGCGTCGCCCTCGCCGATGGTGTTGTCGGTGGCGTCGAACAGGTCGGCTTCGGTCAGCGTCACGTAGTTCTCCGGCGCGCTGAAGATGTTCCTGTCCTTGATCATGTAGATCCGGTCTTCGATCGTCGTGTCGCGCGGGTGGGCGCGAAAGCCGCTCCCGATCACCAGCGCCAGGTAGGGCGAGCGGCCGGGGGGCGCGATGACCGCCGTGTCGGCCGCGTGGTAGAAGCGCCGGTTGCTGGCGGCCGTGTTTCCGCCCAGCGCCGCGATGCGTCCGCCGGTGGCGAAGTTTCCGGCCCCGGTGTTGCCCTCGTTGATGTCGATACGAAAGATCTGGGCTCGCATGTCGCCTACGTACAGGCGATCGGTGGTGCCGTCGCCCGAGATGTCGAGACCGTTGACCACCGCCGGGATGGCGTTGGTCATCTCGGTGATGATGAGATCCGCGCCCGAGCCCGCCGGGCCCGCCCACCACAGGAGCGCGCCGGTGTCGGCGTCGACGACGTAGATGGCACGCCCGACGGCGTCGTCCGCGGCGACCAGGTTCAGGCCGTCCTGGCCGTCGTCGTAACCGCCGCCGAAGATCAGCACGGTGCGCACGTTGCCGTTCCACATGACGTCGCGCACGATCGGCTGCGACCAGGTCTGGCCCATCTCCGCGAAATCCCCGCTCGGGTTGCCGTCGCCGTCCGGGTCGTTGCTGAGGATCCACTTCAGCACCGGCTGGTTGCGGTTGGTCACGTCGAGCGCGTAGTAGTTGAAGCCGCCGCGGCGCATGCCGCCGTACAGGAAGACGTGGTCGTTCGGACCGGAGATCGTGCCGTCGCCGTTGTCGTCGTTCCACCAGGAGGCGAGCGCGCCGTCGAGGCCGTAGGGCCGCGCTTCGGCCTGGTTGTTCTCGTACATGATGGGCAGGTTCGGCAGCAGCTCCTGCGGGATGAACGCCCAGTTCTCCGTGCCGTCGCTCTCGTTCACGGCGTGCAGGTAACCGTCGTTGGTGCTGAAGTAGATCACCAGG
>JBFJWO010000030.1:0-17717 GCA_041623575.1 Gammaproteobacteria bacterium | reverse complement strand
GCGAGCATCTCGGCGCAGTTGTGGGTCAGTTGTGCCAGCGGCGCGAGCGCGGCGCGCGTGTAGGCGAACACCAGGCCGTGACCGGTGACGCCGTCGTCGGTGGTCACGTCGAGCAGCACCAGCGGGCTCTCGGCGAGGACGCCGCTGGCGGTGCGGTGCGGTTCGTCCAGTGGCACACACACCGGGCGCACGCGGAACTCGGCCAGGGTCGGGGCATTCACGGCGCACAGGATACCCGGATCGGCCCGCGGTGGCCCGGGAGTTCTGCTCGGGGCGGCGCCCGGGCGGTGGCGATCGAGGGTTGCAGAGCGGCACGTCGCCCAGGTGACCGGCCCGCTCGGCGCGCCGCCTTGGCCCGGGCGTATTGCACGCGCCCGTGACCGGCGAGGGGCTGGACGGGCCCTTCGACCGCGTCTGGTACGAGGTCTCGCACATCGCCTGGGCGCAACGCGCCGGCAGGCTGCTGGTCGATGTGCTCCGCTTCGACGCTCGCCCGGGCGTTCTGGAGGCATATCTGCTGATGGACGGCGCGCCGCGGTTGCCGGGGCGGCTGCGGATTGCAATCGTCGTGTTCGCGATCGGCGACGCTACGTCCAGCCCGAGCGGCTGGCCGAGGTGCGCGCGTTCCGCATCCGGTTCTTCACGCAAGCGGACGAAGCGCGCCAGTGGTCGAGCACGCAGGAGTAGCCGTGCTGGCACGGCAGCCGGGAAGGGCTTGTGGTAGAACTGAGGCGCTCGGCGCGTTCCGCCGGCTCGTCGGTGTGCCGGCGGGGCAGCCTCAGCGCGTCAGTCGGCAAGCGACCGGGCGGCAGCCGGTACCGTGCGCAGCGCAAGGTGCGCCGGCGTAGTCGAGGTAGCAAGCCGCGAAACGCGCCACTCGCCGCCGCCCGCCACACAGGAGGTAGGTCAGGTGACCGATCGGAAAACGCGAAACCCCAAGCCGGGCGCGGTCGGTGTGCTCATCGCAGCGCTGACGGTGTCCCCGTGCGCACCGGCCGTCGAAGTGGACGAGCTGGTGCGCCATGTCGACAGGCTCTGGCGTGGGGCTACTTCTCACGCCGTAATGGAGATGGCGGTGAAGACCAGCCGCTACGAGCGCACGATGGTCATGGAGGCCTGGTCGCGCGGGAAAGACTACTCGGTGGTCGTCATTCGCGAACCGGTCAAGGACAGGGGCATCGCGACGCTCAAGAGGGAGAGCAATATCTGGAACTTCTTGCCCAAGATCAACCGGGTCACCAAGATTCCCTCTAGCATGATGGCGGGTTCGTGGATGGGCAGCCATTTCACCAACGATGACCTCGTCAAGGAGAGCACGTTGGAGGACGAGTACGCCTCCAGCCTCACCTTCGAGGGCTCGCGTGACGGGCAGCGGGTCTACGAACTGACTGCCGTACCCAGGCCCGACGCGGCCGTGGTGTGGGGCAAGGTGGTGATGACCATCGATCAGCATTCGCTCGCGCCCACCCGGATGGACTACTACGACGAGAACGGCACATTGATCCGCAGGATGACTTTCGATCAGGTGCGCGAGATCGACGGTCGCACCATACCGATGCGCCTGACGCTGCAGCCCGAAGACAAGCCCGACGAGTCCACGGTGATCGTCTACCGTGACATCGAGTTCGGCGTAGCGCTGGAGGAGTCGTTCTTCTCCCTGCAGAATCTCAAGCGCCGGCGCTGACCCGCGATGAACCGCCCGGCCGCTCACTCGACACGCGTGCGCGTGCGCATGCTGTTGTTCGTCGCCGCGCGCAACGTCTGGCGTAATCCCCTGCGCAGCGTGCTCACGGTCTCGGCACTGGCCGGCGGCCTGGTGATCGTCATCCTGTACTCGGCGCTGCTGGAGGGCATGACGCGGCAGATGATTCGTTACGCGACCGAGGTATCCACCGGCAGTATCCAGGTTCACCGCCGTGCGTATGTCGACGATCAGGACCTCTATGCGACGCTGCCCTGGCGCTACCTCGAAACGATGGAGCGCAATCTGGCGGGGATCCGGGTAGCACCGCGACTGTATGCAGCGGCGCTCGCCAGCACCGAAGAGAACTCGACCGGCGTGCTGATCAGAGCGGTCGACGCCGCGCGCGAACCACTGGTTACCCGGATGTTGGGCCACGTGCGACACGGTGAGCCCGATCTCGGCGTGGCGCAGGCCGGTGACGACGGCGTGGCCCGCTACAACGTCATCGTCGGGGCGCAACTGGCGAAGAACATGAACATCCAGCCGGGCAGCGAGCTGGTGCTGGTGAGTCAGGCGGCGGACGGCAGCATCGGCAATGCGCTCTACCGTGTGGCGGGGGCGCTCTCGCCCGTCGAGCCGAACTTCGATCGACTGGGCGTGCTGATGTCCATCGAGGCCTACCAGCAGCTGATGTACCTGGAGGACGGGTTCCACGAACTGGCGGTCGCGGCCGACGACCCGAGCCGGGTGGACGAGCTCGCCATGGCGGTGGCGGACGAACTGCGGCGTTTGCAGGCGGTTCGGCCACTGGACGAACTGGGCGGCGATGCGCTCGTGCGCACGTGGCGGCAACTGACGCCGGCGATTGCCGACATGTTGGCCTTGAGCAAGTCGATGCTGCTGATCATCGGGCTGATCGTGGTAACGCTCGCCTCTCTGGGAATGCTCAATACCATGCTGATGGCCGTGCACGAGCGTACCCACGAGTTCGGCATCTTGCTGGCGATCGGCATGAAACGCCGTTGGCTGCTGTTCATGGTGTTGTGCGAATCCCTGCTGCTGGCGCTGGCGTCGGTGGTCGTCGGCACCGTGGCGGGCGTCGTGGCCGGCCGGTTCTTCGAGGACCCGGGGATCGATTTCAGCGCGAGCCTGCCCGACGGCTACGACTGGGCCGGCATCGTCTTCGAGCCGGTGTTGCAGGGCCGCGTGGAACCGGGCAGCGTGCTGTACGCCTGCGCTCTGCTGCTGATCGTGGCCATGCTCGCGTCGGTGATTCCGTCGTGGCGCACGATCCGTCTCGAACCCGCCGAGGTGATGCGGTGAGCGCACGACACGGCCGCCTGCCGGTGGCGACCCTCGCGATGCTGGCGTGGCGCAACCTGTGGCGGAACCGTCGTCGCACACTGATTACGCTCACCACGATCGCGTTCGGTTTCGGGTTGTCGGTGTTGCTCATCGGTCTCAACGACGGTGGGCACAACTCGATGATCCGCAATGCCATCAACATGGGCGAAGGCCATCTCACCGTACAGCCGCCCGGCTACCTCGAGTCGCCCGCCAACCATCGGTACCTCGCCGACGGTGCGCGACTGTCGTCGCTGCTCGGCGCTCTCGCGGTGGCGGGCGGCATCGAGCCGCGGATCTCGCTGCAGGTGCTGGCCAGCACTGCGCACAATTCCGTCGGGGCGGGCCTGGAGGGGATCGTCCCGCGCGGCGACTCGCGCGCCAGGATGCTCGAGCCGGCACTGGTCGGCGGTGAGTGGCTCGAGGAGGGCGACGCCAGGGGGATCGTGATCGGCGACGGCATGGCGCGCAAACTCAAGGTGCCGGTCGGTGGCAAGGTCGTGCTGATGGCGGGAGAACGGGGGGGCGATACGCAGGCACAGCTCGCCAGGGTGCGGGGAATCTTCGATTCACGCGTCGACGAACTGGACGATTTCCTGATCCTCGGCGACCTCGAGCTCGCACGCCGCTTCCTGGTGGGCGAGGGCGCTGACCCCGAGCGCGAACCCGTCACGCGGTTCGCCGTGTTCCTGGACGACCCGGACAGCGTGACGTACTGGAAACGCGCCGTCTCGTCGGCGCTTGCCGGCGAATCGGCCGTGGCGCTGGACTGGCGGGAGATGATGCCGCAACTCGTGCAGTTCATCGCCGTCGATGATGCCGGCGCCTACGTGTTCCTGGTGCTGGTGCTGATCATGGTGGTGTTCGGCATTCTCAACACGGTGCTGATGAGCGTGCTCGAGCGGACCCGCGAGTTCGGCCTGTTGCGCGCATTGGGACTGGGCCGCCGGCAACTGCTGATGCTGGTGTGCTGCGAGACGCTGGCGCTGAGCGTGCTGGCGGTCGTCACCGGTTGGGTCGTCGGCGGCGGGGCACACTGGTGGCTGTCCCGTCACGGCGTCGACTTTTCCGCCTTGATCAGCGGCGGCACGGCGATCATGGGGACCTTCATGGACCCGGTGGTCTATACCGAGCTCTCCGCGGGCCGCGTCTGGCAACTCACGGTGATCGTGTTCGTCGCCACCCTGGCAAGCGGCATCTATCCGGCACTGAAAGCCGTTCGGGTGACGCCGGTGCAGGCGCTTCGCACCTAGCGGCCTGCTGGCGGACGCGCGAAGGAGCAAACGAATCGTGGCACTGCTGACGCTGGCCGGAATCTGCAAGTACTACCGTCAGGGCTCGCACGAGGTCCGGGCGTTGCACGGGATCGATCTGGTCGTCGACAAAGGCGAGTTCGCGGCGCTGGTCGGTCCCTCGGGTTCCGGCAAGACCACCTTGCTGAACGTCATCGGGGGGCTGGATACGCCGAGTGCGGGCAGCGCCAGGCTGGACGGCACCGAGATCACCCGGCTCGGTGAGTCGGCGCTGTCGGACTTCCGGCTGTTCGAGCTCGGCTTCGTCTTCCAGGCCTACAACCTGGTGCCGGTGCTGAGCGCGCTCGAGAACGTCGAACTGGTCATGGTGCTGCAAGGTCGTTCCGCCGCGGATCGGCGGCGGCGCGCCGAGCACTATCTGCACCTCGTCGGTCTCGACGAGGCGATGCATCGGCGTCCCTCGGCACTCAGCGGCGGCCAGCAGCAGCGCGTCGCCGTCGCCCGGGCGCTGGCGGCAGGCCCTCGCCTGGTGCTCGCCGATGAACCGACCGCCAACCTGGACTCGGAAAACGCGACGGCGCTACTCGATATCATGCACAGCCTGTCGCACCAGGACGAAACGACGTTCATCTTCTCCACGCACGATCCGCGGGTCATGGAACGCGCCGAACGGATCATTACGCTTCGCGACGGCACCATCGAGAGCGATGAACGTCTCGAGCGTCATCATTCGCAGCGCGCGGCGAGCTAGCCGCTGGATGGTCGCCGCGGCGGTGCTGTCGCCCGGCCTCGCGCCGGCGGCGGACCTCACGGGGCGTTTCTCGATGCTCGGGGCCACGGCGCGGGCGCACTCGGGCGAGGTCGCTGCCGGCCAGGGTACCGGCGATACGCTGACGGCGGACCAGCAGAGTCTGCGACTGATGGGCGACGGTGGCGTCGATCAGGACGAATGGTCGCTGCACCTTGCAACCGCGAGGGTGCACGCCAACGGCTTGCCGGTAGACGCGCCTGGACCCGGCGACCTGTTTCGTTACCGCGAGTTGTCCGGCGAGTGGCTGGACGAGGACGACGACCCCCGCAACGCAACCCGCATCGGCTACGAACTCGACCGCGCGTTCTACCGGCACCGCTTCGACGACGCCGCGGTGGCGTTCGGCCGCCAGCCCATCGATTGGGGCAGCGGTCGGTTCTGGCAGCCGCTGAACGTGTTCGGCGCGTTTGCCCCGACCGCGATCGATACCGATTTCAAGCAGGGTATAGACGCGCTGGTGGTGGACTACTATCCATCGGCTTTCTCTTCGCTGGCGGTAGCCTACGTCCTGGCGCCGCGTGAGGAAGCCGCAATCGACGACAGTGCGGCCGTGTACTACCGGCGGCAGGTCGGGGAGAGCTCCGAGTTGTCGCTGGCGGGCGGGCGCGTGCTCGACGATCCGCTCGCGGGGGCGGCGTTCGAAACCGACTGGGCGGGGCTGGGCTGGCGCGTCGAAGCGGCGTATTTTTCACTCGGAGACGGTGACGAGCGCGCCTGGTACTGGATTGCCGGGCTCGACTACCAGTTCCCGGACGCCACGTCGGTGACCGTCGAATGGCACGATGACGGGCGCGGCGTGAGTCGCGAGTCCGCGATGGCCGGGGAACTGGACGACCCGCTGGTCGTACACGGGCTGCAGCAACAGCTGAGTCGACGGGTCCTCGCCCTCGGTGCGCAGAGGGATCTCACGCCGCTGTGGCACGGCGGTTACGCGCTGCTCGTCGGAATCCTGCGCGACGGCGACGGCGACCCGGTCGCTTCGGCGCTGCACCAGGTCGACCTGCGCTACTCGGTGAGCAACGAGTCCGACCTGCTGTTGTCGCTGGTGGCGACCGATGGCAAGGGTGTGGACGCTCAGGGTGCGCCGCGCTCGGAGTTCGGGCACGTGCCCAACAGTCTGACCGTTCGCCTGCGGTTCTACTTCTGAGCGGCGATCGAGGCCCGGCGCATCGGGCGAACGGTTGCCTCGAAAGCCATTCCGCCGACACCGTCGACTCCCCGATCGAACGGGGTCGAAGTGTTCTGTTCGCGGTGATCCACGCCTACCGTTTCGACTGGGGCCCGGACCCGGCCAAGGACCATGCCATTCCCTTCGAGGAAGCGCGGGTGTTCCACGTCGGCGCACAGCACGTGGCGGAGTCCGGCTTCTACCAGCGGTTCTTCGCACTGGCACCGGGGGGGCGCGGTTGACACCGTACGCGCCGGGACCTGCGCCGAGCGACCGCGCGCGTCCCTCACTTTCCACCCGTTCAAGGACTTGGCGGTGCCCCGCCGCGCTGTGCTAGTCTCGGGCGATGGCAAGCGAACGGTCGACGCCCGGCGGCGCCTATCGCGGCTACTACCACAGCGCGGTGCCCGCCGAGGACAGCGAACTGACCCACGTGGGTCCCGGCACCCCGGGCGGCGAGTTGCTGCGCCGCTACTGGCAGCCGGTGGCGCTCTCGGCGCGGGTCACCGACGTCCCGCTCGCGATTCGCATCCTCGGCGAGGACCTGGTCGCTTTTCGCGATCGCCGCGGGCGGGTCGGCGTGCTGCACCGTCACTGCGCCCACCGTGGCGCGTCGCTGGAGTTCGGCATCGTCGGCGAGCGCGGCATCCGCTGCTGTTATCACGGCTGGCTGTACGACGTGGACGGGCGCATCCTGGAGACGCCGGGCGAGCCCGCGGACAGCCCGATCCGGGAGCGCTTCTGCCAGGGCGCCTACCCCGCGCGCGAGTTCGAAGGGCTGGTGTTCGCCTACCTCGGGCCGCCCGAGCGGGTCCCGGGCTTCGCGGCGTTCGACACCTACGAGGAACCGGGCAACCGCCTGGTGGCGTTCGCGCTCACCAACCCCTGCAACTGGCTGCAGCTGCACGAGAACATGATGGACCCCATCCACGCGGTGTTCCTGCACGCACGCGTGGCCGGGGTCCAGCTGACCGACGCCTGGGGTGCGATGCCGGTGTACGACTTTCGCGAGGTGCCGGGCGGCATGCTGTACGTCACCGCCAAGCGTTGGGGTGACTACGTGTGGGTGCGCTCCAATCACACGCTGCTGCCGAACTTCGGGCATGCGGGCGCCTTGTGGGAAGACGGTGACGCCGAGCGGTGGTTCACGCGCGCGTCGATCTCGCGCTGGACGGTGCCGGTGGACGACACCAGCACCGTGGTCTTCGGCCTGCGCCATTTCAACGCCCGCATCGATCCGCGCGGCCGCGGCGACCCGGCCCAGGTCGGCGAGGAGTGCATCGATTTCATGGGCCAGACCGGCGAGCGCCCCTACGCCGAACGTCAGCGCGAGCCGGGTGACTTCGACGCGCAGGTCTCGCAACGCGCGATCGCCGTGCATGCGCTGGAGCACCGCGGCGTCACGGACCGCGGCGTGGCCCTGTTGCGGCGCCTGCTGCGCGCGCGCATCCGCCACCTCGCCGCGACCGGCGAGGCGCCCGACTGGTGCCGTGCCGACGGCGGGCCGATCAGGACGTACACGCACGACACGGTGCTGCGCGTACCGGAGGCCGACGACGACGCCTCGCTGCTCGGCGAGCTGGCCCGGCGCGTGACCGACATCGTCACCGGCCACGACGACTTCGCCGTGGCCGAACGCCAGGCGCGCATCGAGGCGGCGTTACGGTCGCTGGCGGCCGAGGTGCAGGGTCGCGAGCGCGACGCCACCCCGGGCTGAGCCGCACATGAAAGCCCGCTGGGACCTCATCCTGCTGCCGCCGCTGGCGTTCTCTTTCCTGCTGCTGTTCGGCACCCAGTTCGTGTTCCTGCGGGCGGGTTTCTACAACGACCTGGGCCTCGGAAGGATCGGCGAACAACTGCAGATCGACAACTACGTCACCGCGTTTCTCGACCCGTTCTACCTCGAAGCGCTGGCGCTGAACGCCTACCTCTCGAGCGTCGTCGTGGTCTGCTCGCTGCTGTGCGCGTTCCCGGTCGCCTACGTGATCGCCCGCATGCAATCGAAGTGGGCCATGCTGCTGCTCGCCACCATCGTGTTGTCGTCGTTCATCACGGTGGTCATCAAGGCGCTCGGGCTGATCATCATCTTCGGCACCGACGGGCCGATCAACACGACCCTGATGGGGCTCGGGCTGATCGAGCGCCCGGTGCGCATCATCGGCACCCTGAGCGGCGTGGTCATCGGCCTGATGCACTACGTGCTGGGCTTCCTGGTGCTGCTGCTGTTCAGCGTGATCCAGACCATTCCGCGCTCGCTGGAGGAGGCCGCGCAACTGCACGGTGCCAGCCGCTGGCGCGTGTTCTGGCGCATCGTCATCCCGCTCAGCCTGCCCGGTATCGTCACCGGCGGCCTGATCGTGTTCAACCTGTGCATGGGGGCTTTCGTGTCGGCCGCGCTGCTCGGCGGCGGCAAGGTGCTGACCCTGCCGGTGGTGATCGAGCGCACCATCGTGCTCGACACCGAGTACGCCATGGGCGCCACGCTGTCGGCCATCCTGCTGGCCTCGGTGATGGCGGTGAACATCCTCTCGGTGGTGCTGGTGCGCAGGCTGCGCAGCGCCCGACTGGTGGTCACGTGAAGCGCCGCGCGTTCGCGGGCTACCTGCGCCGCACGGCGGTGATCGCGGTGGTCGGCGGCGTCTACGTCTTCCTGCTCGCGCCGGTGCTGGTGGTGGTAGTTGCCTCGTTCGACGGCGGCGACCCGGTGGCCGGGCGCGCGTTCCTCAACTTCCCGCCGAGCAGCGTTTCGCTGCAGTGGTACTTCGAGATCCAGCCGCGCTTGTTTCACGCGCTGTGGATCTCCCTGCTGGTCGCCGCTTTTGCCGCGGTGGTCGGTACGCTGGTCGGCGTGCCGGCGGCGCTCGGCCTGGCGCGCTCCGACCTGCGCGGCAAGACGCTGCTCGGGGCGTTGTTCCGCGCGCCCTTGCAGATCCCGTTCATCGTCATCGGCATCGCTTTCCTGCAGACCTATTACCTGCTGGGCAACTATTTCGGTTTCCGCATCGCCGGCTCGTTCGTCGGCCTGGCGCTGGGACACCTGTTCGTCGCGACGCCCTACGTGATCGGCTCGGTGGGTGCGATACTGCAACGCTTCGACACCAGCCTGGAGGAGGCTGCGCTCAGCCTCGGCGCCAGCCGCTGGCGGACCTTCCGCCGGGTCACCTTGCCCATCATCATGCCCGGGATCTACGCCGGCGCGCTGTTCTCATTCATGGTGTCGTTCGGCGACGTGCCGATCTCGCTGTTTCTGGCGAGCCCGCAATACACGACCTTGCCGCTCGAGATCTTCCACTCTATGGAGTTCGACTTCGATGCGGCCATCCTCGCGATCTCGACCCTCATCGTGGCGGGCTCGCTCATCGTGCTGTGGCTGGTGCAGAAACTGGTCGGGCTCGATGTGATGCTCCGCTCCGGAGGCAGCGGGTGACCAGTCCGCTTCTCTTTTTCTGGTCAGCGAAGGAGAAAAATCCATGACAAGCGCGTGTTTGAGGAATCTGGCCGCGACGCTCGGCGTAATCGTCGGCGTGGGCGTGTTCGGGGGCGCGAACGCCGGCAGGTTCGACGGCGTGACCCTGACGGTCGGCACCTTCGGCGGCAGCTGGAAAGACCGCATCTGCGAACACATCTGCCCGAAGATCGAGGCCGAAGGCGGCAAGCTCGAGTTCGTGACCGGCAACCCGCGGATCCTGCTCTCCAAGCTGGTGGCCGCGCGCGGCCAGGCGGAGCCGCCGTTCGACGTGGTGGAGATCGTCGACTCGACCTGGCCGGACACGCTGGCCGGCGGCTTCGTCGAGAAGATGGACATGGCCAACCTGCCGAACGTCGCCTCGCTCGATGCCAATATGTACGACGAGTACAAGGCCGCGAACTGGATGACCGAGGAGGGGTTCATCTTCCATATCGACAAGTTCAAGGAAGCCGGCATTCCCCGCCCGACGCGGTTCAAGGACCTGTTCGATCCCCGGCTCAAGGGCAAGATCTCGTTTCCCGACATCAACGTCAACACCGCGCTCAACCCGATCGTGGGCTTCGCCGCCGAGGAGGGCGGGGACGAGCACAACATCGACCCGGGCCTGAAGCTGATCAAGGACCTCGACGTGTTCTCGTTCTGGAACTCCGGCACGCAGATCACGCAGATGTTCCAGTCCGGCGACATCTGGGTGGCGATCGCCCACGCCGGCTGGGGCGTGCGCCTGCACGATGCCGGTGTGCCGGTCGGCATGGTCCACCCGCGGGTCAAGGACCGCGTCGGGATGGGCAGCCGCGGCTACGCGGGACTGGTCAAGGGCACCACGCACAAGGCGGCGGCCGAGTTCTACATCAACGAGCTGATCTCCGAGGAGATGCAGGAGATCCTGCACACCAGGAACGGCATCGTGCCGACCAACAAGAACGTGCAGCTGGCCTACTCCAGCAAGCCCAAGCTCGACGCCAGCGGCGAGCCGTTCCTGCTGCTCGCGCCCGAGCAGATCGGCAACCTGTACTACATGGACTGGACCGGTTTCAGCATGAAGGACTGGACCAGCAAGTGGAACCGCACGGTAGCGCGCTAACGCCTCGGGGGCCGCGCGCGCGGTGACGACGTCGACCGTGACCCGCCCTTCGTCGACGCACTGGGGCATCTACGAGGCGCAGGTGCGCGACGGTCGGTTGGTGGGTCTGCACCCGCACGCCGCGGATGCGGACCCGTCGCCGCTCGGCGACTCGCTGGCCGCGACCGTCACCGCGCCGACCCGCATCGCCGCGCCCGCGGTGCGGGCCGGTTATCTCGAGCACGGCTGGCGCTCGGATAGCGCCGGGCGCGGCCGCGAGCCGTTCGTGGAAGTCGACTGGCCGCGGGCGCTCGACCTCGCGGCCGGGGCGCTGGCGCGCGTTCGCGAACGCTTCGGCAACGAGGCGATCTTCGCCGGCTCCTACGGCTGGGCCAGCGCCGGGCGCTTTCACCATGCGCAGAGCCAGCTGCACCGGTTCATGAACCTGTTCGGCGGCTACACCCGCCACGTCGACACCTACAGCACCGCCGCCGGCTCGGTCGTCCTGCGCCGCGTGCTCGGCGAGGGCCGGCAGTGGCCGCGCTACGCGCCCGACTGGGCGTCGATCGCCGAACACGCCGAGCTGGTGGTGTGCTTCGGCGGCATCGCGCTGAAGAACGGACAGGTGAACGCCGGCGGCGTCGGCCGCCACGTGGCCGCCGGCGGGCTGCGCGCGTGCCGCGAGGCGGGCGTCGAGTTCGTCAACGTCGGCCCGCTCGCCGGCGACCTCCCGGCCTGGCTCGACGCGCAATGGCTGGCCGCGCGGCCCAACACCGACACGGCGCTCATGCTCGGCCTGGCGCACACGCTGCTGGTCGAGGGCCGGTTGGACCGCGCGTTCCTGGCCGGGTGCTGCGAGGGGTTCGAGCAGTTCCTGCCCTACCTCACGGGCGACAGCGACGGCCAGCCCAAGGACGCCGCCTGGGCCTCGGCGATCTGCGGGATCGAGCCGGGCGTGTTGCGGGAACTGGCGTTGCGCATGGCGAGCGCGCGCACCCTGATCACGGTGAGCTGGTCGGTGCAGCGCGCCGAGTTCGGCGAGCAACCCTACTGGATGGCGGTGACGCTCGCGGCCATGCTGGGCCAGGTCGGCCTGCCCGGGCGCGGCGTCGCCTTCGGCCTCGGCGCGGTCAACGGTATCGGCCTCGCCCCGCCCGGGTTCGAGTGGGGCCGACTCGAGCAGGGGACGAACCCGGTCGGGCGGTTCATCCCGGTCGCGCGTATCGCCGACCTGCTGCTCGACCCGGGCGGTGTCATCGACTACGACGGGCAACGCCTGACGTTCCCCGATATCCGGCTGCTGTACTGGGCGGGCGGCAACCCGTTTCATCACCACCAGGACCTGAACCGCCTGCTCGGCGCCTGGCGCAAGCCCGAGACGGTGATCGTCAACGACATCCACTGGACGGCGGTCGCGCGCCACGCCGACATCGTGTTTCCCATTACCACCACGCTCGAGCGCAACGACATCGGCTGCAGCGCGCTCGATCGCTTCATCGTGCCCATGCACAAGGCGCTGGAAGCGGTGGGCGGCGCACGCAACGACCACGACGTGTTCGCCGGGCTCGCCGAGCGCCTGGGGTTCGTGGAGCGGTTCACCGAGGGGCGTGACGAACGCCGGTGGCTGCAACACCTCTACGAGAGCTCGCGTGCGGGCGCCGCGCAGCAGGGGGTCGAGTTGCCCGAATTCACCACGTTCTGGGCCGGCGGGGCGCGCGAGCTGCCGCCGCCGGGGCCGATCGACGACCCGCTGGCGGCGTTGCGCGAAGACCCGCGCGCGTACCCGCTCACGACCCCGTCGGGCCGCATCGAAATCTACTCCGCGACCGTCGCCGGCTTCGGCTACGCCGACTGCGCCGGCCACGCGCGGTGGTACGAGCCGAGCGAGTGGCTGGGGGCGGCGGCGGCGAGACAGTTCGGGTTACACCTGATCTCGAACCAGCCGCGCACGCGCCTGCACGGGCAACTGGACAACGGGCCGGTCAGTCTGGCCAGCAAGGTACGGGGCCGCGAGCCGATCATGCTGCATCCCGACGATGCGCGCCGGCGTGGCATCCGGGAGGGCGACGTCGTGCGGGTGTTCAACCGGCGCGGTGCCTGCCTTGCCGGGGCGGTGTTGAGCGAGCAGGTGAGGCGCGGCGTGGTGCTGCTCGCGCCGGGCGCCTGGTACGACCCGTTGCAGCCCGGTGAGGCGGGGACGCTGGAGTGCCACGGCAACGTCAACGTGCTGACCCTCGATCGCGGCAGCTCCCGGCTCGCGCAGGCACCGAGCGCGCAGAGCGCGCTGGTCGAGGTGGAGCGTTTCGAGGGCGAGCCGCCGCCGGTACGGGCCTTCGAGCCGCCGACCGTGGTGCGACCCGGATGCGATTGACAAGCAGCAGGCGCGGGGCTATAGGTGGACGCACCCTGCGCGCGACGGGACGACCGTGAGGACCCGGTGAACGAAGCAAGTGCCAGCGCACCCGATCCCGGCACGACGGCCGAATCCGCGCGTGAGATCCGGCGCCTGGTCGGCGCGCAACTGATCAACGAACTCACGCGCCGCTCCGACGCCTGGGGCCTGCTGTTCCTGTTCGGCCACGCGGCGCTGCTCGGCGCGACCGGGTACCTGCTGTGGCGCTCGCTCGGCAGCTACTGGGCGGTGCCCGCGACCCTGCTGCACGGGATCGTGATCGTGCACCTGTTCGCTCCGTTCCACGAGGCCACCCACAACACCGCGTTTCGCTCGCAGTGGCTGAACACGCTGGTCGGCTGGCTCACCGGCCTGGCCCTGATGCTGCCGCCGCTGGTGTTTCGCTACCAGCACGGTGCGCACCACCGCTATACCCAGGACGTCGAACGCGACCCGCAGATGATCCCGATGGGCGAGCGCCTCGGCGGGTTCCTGTTCTACGCGAGCGCCATCCCCTATTTCCGCGAGATCCTGCGCGCCCTGCTGAGCCAGCCGCGCGGGCGCTTCAACGAGAGTGAGCGACGTAACGTGCCGGTGGCGAAACTCGGCGCCGTGCAGCGCCAGGCCCGGGCGTTCTGGGCGGTGTACGCTGCGCTCGCGATCGGCTCGGTGTGGGCGGGATCGTGGGCCGTGGCGATCTTCTGGCTGCTACCGCGGGTGCTCGCCGAGCCGCTGGAGCGCATCATCCGCATGTCGGAGCACGTCGGCTGCGCGCGCAACGCCAACATGCTGCAGAACACCCGCACGGTGCTGACCTGGGCGCCGATCCGCTGGTTGTCGTGGAACATGGCTCTTCACACCGCGCACCACGCCGCACCGCTGGTGCCTTTTCACGCCCTGCCACGCATGCACGCGGCGCTGGCCGGGCACATCGAGGAACTGCGCCGCGGCTACGTCGACACGGTGCGTTTCCAGCTGCGCAACGCGTCGAGGCGCACGGCATGAACGAGATAGAAGCACTGCACGGCCGGGACAGCGAGCTGTTGTCCGAAGTGGTCGCCGCGATCGACGCGGACACCCGCCGCCTGCGCGAACTGGTGCCCTGCATGCTCGACATGTCGGCGCGCGAGGCGACGCTCTCGTCGCGCTACGGCCACACGCTGGAGGACAAGATCGAACTCTACCGGCTGGCGCGCGAGTTCGGCTTCGACGATTTCCTGCTGCCCAACTTTTTCGATTTTCCTTCCGTCGCCGACCGGTTTCTCGAGTTCGTCGTCGAGCAGGACCTCGCGCGCGAGCAGTTCCTGGTGACGCTCGCGGTCGAGCCCACCGCCGAGGGCGCGCCGCTTGCCGAGCACCCGGCGATCCACCGCCTGCACGAGGCGCAGATCCCGAACCTGATCCTGCTGGTCGAGATCCGGCCCTCGACCCTGACGCGTGCCGGGCGCACCCGGGGCGAGGCGCTGGCCGACATCGAACGCTACATTCGCCACTTTCGCCAGGCGCTGCCGGCCGAGGACGAGCGCCGAGGGCGCATCTACGTGCGCGTCGCCGACGTCTACGATGCCTTCGACGAAGACCCGGAGTTCACCGCGCAGGTCTTCCGGTTCCTGGGCGAATCGCCCACCACGGGCATCCTGTTCGAAGACGTGCGCGGTTCGCGCTTCGTGTTCGAGACCCGCCAGCTGGTGCGACTGATGCGGCATTTCAACCCGCCGCCGCGCAAGCTCCTGGTGCACCCGCACTCGGGCAACGGCATGGAGGACGCCGCCACCATCGAGGCGGTGGTGGCCGGTGCCGACGGTGTGTGGGCGGGCTTTACACCGCAGGCCGCGCAGGGCGGGCACGGCTCGGCGATGATGTTCCTGACCAACCTGCTGCGGGCCGGCAACCGTCACGTGGCCGAGCGCTTCGATCTCGAAAAACTCACTCGCATCGCCGCGGCGATGTGGCGCATCCACGATCACCAGGACGTGCCGGATACCCAACCGGTGGTCGGTGAGCGGGCCTACCGCTACGTCGACGAGTACTTCGAGCAATCCGACCTGCCGGGCGACCTCGACCCGCGCCTGATCGGGCGCGCACCGGGCTACCAGGTTTCGCCGGCGTGGGCGCCCACCTACGTGATCGGCAAACGCCTGGCGGAACTCGGCTACGGGCCGGAGATCACCGGTGATCGCGAGTTGCTGAACGCCATGCGCCGGCTGATGAACCGCTCGCAGCTCGAAGGACGGCACGTGGTGTTCGACGAGCCGGACGAACTCGTCAAGCTGCTGCAGCGCGCGCAGCAGTTCCTGGCCTCGCCCGATGCCGCCGCCGCCGCGCCGCCCGGCGATTCCTCCGTCCTGACGCTGCGATACCGCTGAGCGCAGCCGGCAGGCGGTGCGTCGAACGGCGCGGTTCTCCCGCTAGGTCGCATCGGCCGGGGCGGCGAGCAGGCCGGCCTCGACGATGAACGTCACGATGGTGTCGAGGCCTTCGCCGCGGCGCAGGTTGGTGAACACGAACGGGCGTTCCCCGCGCATGCGCCGGGCATCGCGCGCCATGACGTCGAGCGATGCGCCGACGTAGGGGGCGAGGTCGATCTTGTTGATCACCAGCAGGTCGGAGCGGGTGATGCCCGGGCCGCCCTTGCGCGGGATCTTCTCGCCCTCGGCGACGTCGATCACGTAGATCGTGAGGTCGGCCAGCTCGGGGCTGAAGGTCGCGGCGAGGTTGTCGCCGCCGCTCTCGACGAACACCAGCTCGAGGCCCGGGAAGCGCACACACAGCTCGGCGATGGCGGCGAGGTTGGCCGAGGCGTCCTCGCGAATCGCGGTGTGCGGGCAGCCGCCGGTTTCGACGCCGACGATCCTTTGCGCCGCCAGCGCCTGGCTGCGAACCAGGAACTCGGCGTCCTCGCGCGTGTAGATGTCGTTGGTGACGACGGCGATCTCGTAGTCGTTGCGCATGCGTTTGCACAGCGCATCGAGCAGCGCGGTCTTGCCGGAGCCGACCGGGCCGCCGACGCCGACGCGCAGCGCGGTGCTGGAACTGTCGATGCTCATGATCGGAACAACCTCGTGTACTGGGTTTCGTGACGGGCGCTGGCGATGGCGAGCGCCGGCGAGCCGGCGCCGATCTCGTCGTCGCCGAGGGCGAGGCCTCGCGCGACCACCGCGGGCAGGCGCCCCGCGAGGTCGAGCGCGACGCGTTGGCCGGCGGTCTGGCCGAGCGGGATCAGGCGCAGCCCCGCGGCGACCTGGTTCTCCAGCCACGCCCAGCAATAGCCGAGCGCTGCCTGTTCCAGGCCGATGTGCCAAGCGACGGCGGCGCGCGCGAAACCGGCCGCCTGGCAGGTGCCGAGCGCATCGCGCCAGGCGGGGTCGTCGATGACCCCGAGGTTCGACAGCAACGCGACCAGGGCGGCGCCGCGGTTGCGTTCTTCGGCGCGCAGTTCCGCCGTTTCGCGCGCGGCGACGAGCGCGCGCGACCAGCGCAGCACGGCTTCGCGATCGTTGCCTTCGCTCGCGGCGTACAGGCGGGCGAGCACCGGGACGTCGAGGTGTGCGAGCGCGTCGTCCTGCAACCCGCTCAGCCACTCGCGCAGCGAGTCGCCGTCGCGTACCCACCCGGCCTCGACGGCCCATTCCATGCCCTGGGAGTAGTTGAACCCGCCGATCGGCAACGCCGGGCTCACCAGTTGCATCAGGCGCACTCGCGCCAGCGCCTCGCCGCCCATGTCGCCTTACCCGTGCCCGTGCCGGTGAGCGCGGTAGGCACCGGGTTCCGGGTCGAACGGTGCCTGCTCCGGCACCGGGTCGAGCCCCAGGCCGCGCAGCATGTCGTCGAGCACATGGTCGCGTGCATACCTCAACCAGCCCGCGCCGATCTGCAGCGTCACGTGGCGATTGCCGAGGTGATAACAGGCGCGGGCCAGGAGCAGCGGGTCGTCGCTGCGCACGGTCGAGACCGGCTCCGGGGCGGCGCGGACCAGCACGCACACGGCGCCGTCGGCGCTCGCGAGCGCTTCGCCGTCGCGCAGCGAGGTGCCGCGTTCCAGGCGCAGCGCGGCGACCCGGCCGTCGTCGAGCGTGACCCGCTGGCGGCTCTTCAGGCGCTGCTCCAGCGTCAGGGTCAGCGTCGCGTCCGGTACACGCGCGCCGGCGAGACGGCTGGTCAACTGCAACGGGGCGTCCGCCATCTCAGAACAGGAAGTAGCGCTGCGCCATCGGCAGCACCGCGGCCGGTTCGCAGACCAGCAACTCGCCGTCGGCGCGCACTTCGTAGGTCTGCGGGTCGACGTGGATCTGCGGCAGGTAATCGTTGAGTCGCATGTCGGCCTTGCCGATACCGCGGCAGCCCTTGACGACGGCGATTCGGGTGCGCAAACCGAGCTCCTGTGCGATGCCGCGCTCGAACGCGACCCGCGGCAGGAAGGTCAGCGAGGTGGCTTCGCGCGCGCCGCCGAGGGCACCGAACATGCGCCGGTAGTGCACCGGTTGCGGGGTCGGGATCGAGGCGTTCGGGTCGCCCATGGGGGCGGCGGCGATC
>JBFJWO010000029.1:0-18421 GCA_041623575.1 Gammaproteobacteria bacterium | reverse complement strand
GGTTCAAGGTTGCCCGATGCTTAGAGGTCTGTGCGAACAGAGAACAACTATCGGGAACACCTCTGCCGGTTACTTAGGACGTAAGCGCCCAGCTTGAGACGTAGGCGCAACTCAACTCGCCAGCTACGGTAGCCATCCGGCAGGAAATACGAAACTTGTACAAGCACTTGTGCACTTGACGGTGGGACGAGTTCCTACGCTTAAAGCATATAATTGATGACAGCAGGTCGAATACCTAATGGTGCAGGAGATAAATAATGGTGCCGGAGATAGAATCGATGTTCGGATTGCGCTGCCGCTACGGAACCGATCTGCAGCCAAAATACGCGGCGGACTCGCTCTCGAGCGACGCTCGCAATCACCAACGGGAGCGCGACATCGAATTCTTTCAGTCCGGCATAAGTACAGACTGACACTCGATTCCTCCGTAGCGGATTATTCGCAGCCTCGCCAACTCAATCTGCCCCTGCGAGCCTTTCCGCGGATTGAGACAAATAGGATCACCCTGTGAGTCCTGAAGCGGGAGACATATTTGCCCTCCCGCCGTTTGAAATGACATCCAAAGGTTCGGATCGTCCGCAGGAATGGTCGCACGCGTTCGGGTTGGAAAGCAGTACTGGTACGTGCCGTCCGTGACCGGGAGCGGGAAGTTTCCATCCCTAAGGTTGAATGTGGCATCGGCGAAAGCAATATCACCAGCATAGTCAAACCGGAATCGAACCTTCGTGTTCTTGTCAGCACTCGTGACATCCCCTGTAAATGCGGTTTCACGAACATCCCCGTCACCATCGTGGGTAAGTTGGGACAGGATTGTCGAATTCGGCTGGAAGTGAATGGTTGAACTCAGTTCAACGGGAGCATCACTCCAGCCTACAGGAATGTAGAAGGGCCACGTACCATCATTCTGTCGACCTTCTGAACCAACAATAATCATGGCTTGCTGATGCACAGGTGTGCTGAAACCCTCGCATGCACCTTCATTGAATTGACGGCGGTTGAACAGCGAGAAGTTGAACTCCATGAGCAACCATCCGTCTCCGTTGTTATCCATGTCTGCTTGGATTCCGATGGCGTCTTCAACTGCCTCAAATTCTTCTACTCGAATCCACATTGCTGGTCGGACATCCATGTCACGGTCGAAGATCACCTCGTTCTCAACACTGTCCCCTTCTTTCACGACAGCCTGCACCGGTGTTGTCGTCCAAAAGCTGGCGACGACGTCTCCGTTCTCATCGCAATCGACTAGGTGGCAATCGCAACTAGGTCCAACGCCCTGACCCCATACGGGCGACGACAAAGTGCATATTGCAATTGAGATTGCAGTCGTACGTGGAATGTTCATGAAAGATGCCCTCTGCCAACTTCGCCCACCGTGGTTGATTTCGGATCGTGGCTCGATCTTATCTCGTTGACCCTATGGACACGGCCCGCCGCCGCGCAAAGATCTCGAATGCTCGGAACTCGGGCTGAATCGCACGTCCAAGCAAGGCTGCGTCCTCGCAAGTTTCTACTCCAAGCCCGTATATATAGCACTCTTCGATTTCGCTTGTCGGTCGGACTTCGTCCAGTCGTCGCAGTAGTCCGAAAAACCGCGGCATAGGTCGCCCGAGAGTCCGGAACAGCTGACTGGCCAAGGGACCGTGTTTGCGCCGTCCTCGAGTTTGCGGTCATCCGAGCTAACAATATCGATAATCTGTGTGGCAGAAAGTTGATCACGGACCCCAGCGGTCAGTTTCGACGCTTCGTGAGGCTGAATTCATCGATGAGAAGGCACCAATAGTGGAGACGAAGGCACCGGCAACCGCGTTGAAATCAGCGGATGGGAATACTGGCGTTTCGACAAAGAGGGAGCATTACGGACGAACTCACATAGACCCAGCCGAACGACCGTTCCGGGTCGTCCTCGAGCCTAAGCGACTCCCGAGCACTCCGCTTCCACTGAGCGCGATATTGTGCACCGCGGTACAGGGTTCGCCGCCCGCGACGGCTTGGCTCGGCGGCTCGCGGGCGGGCCCGCTCGCCGCGGGGGGTGCTCCGCAAGAATTTCGCCCGCGTTACTCGAGGGCCGGTGCCAATGAATACTCATGGTGTAATCCACACAACACGGACCGCGCGACTACCCTTAGCGGTGCGCTTACTCGCTAACGGTCTGTTTTCGATGGTGCGGAAACACTCGGTGGTGGATCCGGTACACCGGGAGCCACCATGCCAAGATGATGCCGGCAGCAAGGTTTTCACTGATTTCCGGCACGGCTTGGTCCTCAGCGACGTGAACGACGACCGTGGTGATCCGCGACCACGGCCGTTTCCGTGTTCCTCCGGTCCCCGTTCTCCGTCGCGCACGATTTGGTCGATTTTTCTTACAGCCTCGGGCCGCGACTGCGGTCGCGGAGCGCCGTTGAGATCGACGGAGAGCCGCTTCGCGCGTTCGGACACAAATCTTGATTGCCGTCAAGGGCACTGTGTTTCGCGCCCGGGGACCGGCGTGGGAAACATTCGTAGGCCGAGTGGTGACTTGACCGCAACGTCGGCTCCTGCGTGAGCCACAGGTCCTACACGCGCCGAGACTCCATTCCGTCCCCGACAAGCTCCGGCTGCAGGCCGGCGCGACCCTCCGACCCGGGTCGAGCCCGGCGGGAGTTTCGGTCATGAAGACGCACCACCCATACCTCGAGCGCATCGTGCGCACGACAATCGTCGTCGCGCTGGCGATCGGCCTGGCCGGCTGCCTTTTGCGGATCACCGGCGGGTTCGCCGTTACCACCGAGCTCGAGACCTTTGTCGGCCTGGCCGTCGACAATGTCTCTGTTGCCAGGTGTATGGAGCGTACCGACGAAGAAGGCAACACGGTCAACGAGTGCATCTACGGTATCGACGTCGGGGACGATGGCCAGCTTCGGACGAGCACGTTCCGGCTGTCGAGGTCGTTCGGCTTGTTCGGCCTGCTGGTGGATCCGGTCATTGTGCAGGTCCCGGACAGTGCAACGTTCGAAAACGCTACCGTCACGGTGGGCGGCGGTACCGCGCAGGATCTCAGGATCACGGAGACGACCTCGTTCGAGGTCACACCGGCGGTCACGAGCGACGCGCTGCCGGGGCGCAAGTTCTGGATAGTCGAGCTGCCGCTCGCGGTGGAATCCGAGCTCGCAAGCGCCGGGCAGCTGGACGGTCTCGATTTCACCTTCGGCTACCGGGGCCCTCCCGAGCCGGACAATGTGTTGACGATCCAGGCCATGTTCGCGGGTCGCGTCGAGATTGAAACCGACACGTTCTACGTGCCGCTATACCCGTGCACGAGCGACTGGTCCGCCGTGCCGGACGTGAACATTCCGATCGCGGGCGCACTGACGGGGCTCATCTCCGAGCTGGTGCTCCTGCTCGAGGACAACCCGGACGCGGGCTGCGAGGACGTCGTGTACGACTTCGATGCCGAGCCCGTCAACCGTGCGCCGACGATCGTCTCTACGCCGGTAACGACCGGAACCGTGAACGAACCCTACGGCTACGACATCGAGGCCGACGACCCCGACGGCGATGCGCTGGCCTTCAGCCTCGACCAGGCACCGACGGGGATGGACGTCGATCCTGTCAGCGGACTGATCGAATGGACGCCGGCGAGCACGCAGGTCGGTGCCAGCACGGTGACCGTGCGTGTAACGGACCCGGAGGGCTTGTCCGACACCCAGAGCTACACCATCGAGGCGGCACCAGCGCCGACGTTGCTATGCGATGCCGATGGCGACGGCGACGTGGACCGGGACGACATCGCCGCGATCTTCGCCGCGCGCAACCAGTCCGCCGATCCGGGTGATCCCCGCAACAGCGACGGCGACGGCACGATCACGGTGCTCGACGCCCGCGTGTGCGTGCTCCGTTGCACCTTGCCGCTGTGCGCGAGCCCCCCGGCCAACCGCCCACCGGTGATCGTCTCGGTCCCGAACCTCGATGGCACCGAGGGCGAGGCCTACGTCTACGTGGTGCAGGCCGAGGACCCCGACGGCGACGTGGTCACCTTCGGCCTCGACGAGGGCCCCGACGGCATGACGATCGACCCGGCGAGCGGGCTGATCCAGTGGACCCCGGCGCGCGGCCAGGCCGGCGACAACCCGGTTACCGTGCGCGCCAGCGACCCCGGTGGCCTGTTCGACCTCCAGAACTTCAACGTCGATGTCGTGGCGGCCGGGCTTCGGGTGCCGTTCCTGTTCGGGCTCACGCGTGTCGACGCCGAGCAGGCAATCGCCAATGCCGGCCTCACGGTGGGTGTGGTCGTCGAGGTCAACGACGACGTGGTCCCAGCCGGTCAGGTGTTCGGCCAGATCCCGGCACCCGACACGATCGTGGCGCCGGGCACTGCGGTGGACCTGCTGATCTCGCTCGGGCCGGCGTAGGCGGACGAAGCGCCGCTGTCGCGGCCAAGCATCTCGCCGGCGCGGTCTCGCGGCGCAGGGCGCCGCTCGGCTCGAACCAAACGCGTGCACCGCGCGGTGGAACCGCCAGTGGTCTCGCTGCGTGAAGAGACAATTTCACCAACGGGGCCGCCACCTTGCGTTCACTGGGAGAACAACTACGGCGGCGCCGTGAAGCGCCTCAATGCCATCGAGAAGAGGCCCAGCCGGGCTGGACTGGGCGAATGCACCTGTGTTCGAGATCAACGGCCTCAAACGCGAGGAGATGATCGCCAGCGGCTGTGTACAGGAGATTGACCAGCGTGGCTGACGGTTGCCAACGCTGCGAATCGGGCGGTGGCGGTCGAATCCGAGAGCTCTGAGTGAGTGGGTGTGGTCCTGGAGGTTGCGATTCGCTGTTCTGGCGAACGGGTGGCGGAAATCTGCGGGGTTGAGGTCCGGGCTGGCGCGTGCGATGAGAGCGAGGCCGTGCCGAGCTGTGGCGACGCCCCCGGGTCCGCCCGGGGCGCGATCCCACACCTGTCGGCTTCCTTTACATTCGCGGCACTCGCGAGCGGCTGACGGCCCCCGAAAACGGCCGCAGAGAGCCACTCCGCGCGAGCAGGCACAAAACTTGATAGCCGACCGGGACTAGGGTGTTTTCGCGCCCGGGGCAGGCGTGGAGGATGCATCCTCGAGCCGCGCGGCGGGTTCTCGCCGCGACGTCGGCTCGTGATCGGGTCGTCGTCGCCGCGCGGCCCTCGACACATCCCCCGCCCCACCCCGATGCGCTCCGGCTGCCCGCGCAGCCGGCGGACGACCGGAGGACCTGGAGAATGAACAACCGACTCGCGGGCCTGGGCTCTGCCCTGATCGGCCTCGCACTGCTGGCCGGTGCCACGCCGGCCGCAGCCGTGATACTTGACTTCGCGCCGCGCGATCAGACCGTGTTCCTCGGCGATCAGGCGACCGTCGACGTCATCGCCGTATTGGAGGGAGACGTCATCGGGGCCTTCGACGTGAACCTGGGCTGGGACGGCAGCATCGTTGCGCTCGACACGCTCACGGTCAATCCGAACGACGATCTCGGCCCGGCCGGCGACCCCCTGTTCGGCCCGCTGACGGCCGACCTGGCCGGTGCGGCTGACGTCAACGTCGCCGCGGTGCTGTTCGACACCTCGCCCCAGGCCGCGGCGCTCGCCATCACGCTGTTCAGCCTGACGTTCGACACGCTGGCGCTCGGCACGACCCAGCTCCAGCTCTCGCCCGGCATCCTCGGCTTCGCCCCGCCGGGCGGCTTTCTTGGCGACGAGCTGGGGCAGTCGCTGCCCACCGGGCTGATGACCGGCAGCATCACGGTGGTCGAGCGCCCGGTCGTCGTGCCCGCGCCGGGGACGCTTGCGCTGCTCGGGATCGGACTGCTGGCGCTCGTGCGATCGCGGGGAGTCGGCGGCTAGCCGACTGCCCCGACGGACGAGGGCGCCGCGCGCGGGCAACGTCCGGACCCGGCGACCGCTGAAACCTGTACGCACGCCGGGGGCGAGCCCCGGCGGGAGTTGCTGCATGAAGACACATCCACTGCTCAAAAGCGCCCTGCGCGCCGCGACCGTCGCCGTGCTGGCGATCGGCATGACCGGCTGTATCCTGCGCCTCACCGGCGGCTTCGCCTTCACCGACTCGTTAGAGACGTTCGTCAACCTGATCTTCGACGACGTGTCTGTCGCGCTTTGCCAGGAGAGCCGGCCCGACGAGGAAGGCAACACGACCACCTTGTGCGACTACAGCATCGAAACCGAGGACGGCCGCCGAGAGCGGACCAGCACGGCCCGGCTGCTGCGCGAGTTCGGGCTGTTCGGCCTGCTGGTGGACCCGCTCATCCTGCAGGTCCCGGAGAGCGCGAGCGTGCAGAGCGCCACGGTCACGGTTCGCGGGGGCACGGCGCAGGACCTGCGGATCACGGAGACGACCTCGTTCGAGGTCACGCCGGCCGTGACGAGCAACGCGCTGCCGGGGCGCAAGTTCTGGATCGTCGAGCTGCCGCTCGCGGTGGAGACCGAGCTCGCGAGCGCCGGCCGGCTCGACGACCTCGATTTCCAGTTCCAGTATCGGGGACCGCCCGAGCCCGACAACGTGCTGACCGTCCAGGCCATGTTCGCGGGCCGCGTCGAGATCGGCACGGAGACCTTCTACGTGCCGCTCTTCCCGTGCACCAGCAACTGGTCGGACGTCCCCGACCTCAACATCCCGATCGCGGACAACTACCTGGGCTTCATATTCGACCTGCTATTCCTGTTCGAGGACAACGACGTCGGCTGCCAGGACGTCGTGTACGACTTCGACGCAGTGCCGGTCAACGGGCCGCCGGCGATCGTCTCCACTCCGCCGACGGCGGGCACCGAGAACGATCTCTACACCTACGACGTGGAGGCGATCGATCCCGACGACGATCCGCTGGCCTTCAGCCTCGACGCGGGACCCGCAGGGATGACCATCGATCCGGTGAGCGGGCTGATCGAGTGGACACCCGACACCAGCCAGGTCGGCCCCAATACCGTCAGCGTGCGCGTGCAGGACCCGGACGGCGCGTCCGACAGCCAGGGCTTCACCGTCGACGTGGCGCCGGCCGCACCGTTGCGCTGCGACGTCGACAACGACGGTGACGTCGACCGTGACGACATCATGGCCATCTTCGCCGCGCGCAACCAGCCGGCGGCACCGGGCGACCCGCGCGACAACGACGGGGACGGCGTAATCACGGTACTCGACGCGCGCCAGTGCGTGCTGCTGTGCACGCTGCCGGGGTGCGCGTCGCCCTGAGGACAGTCCGGCCGGCGAGCCGGTGACGCGGCAGCGTCGGCGCCATGCCGGCGCTGCCGCGTTGGGGCCCGGCGACGGCCGCGCCGTGCCGACGGGCGCCGGACCGAGTTGCCGTCGATTTTCAATACACATCGGCGCCCGGGGCGTCTCGCGCGTCACCATCCACATCAACCGCGGGCTGGCGACGATCAAGATACGATTCCCCTGACCGTCCGATTGGGGGTACCGGCGTGGCATCGATCGACCGAGGCTTCGCCCGCGAGCTGGGGCCTGTCTACGCGCGCGTGTGCAGCGGCCTCGAGGCCGCCGAGGGCGCGTTCGGCGACGACGGCTGGCGTGCGTGCTGCTGCCCTACGGGCTCGACCTCACCGACGCAGATCACGCCGCGCTCGCGTATAGAAGATATAACCCGCGTGGCTGACGGTTGCCAACGCTGCGAATCGGGCGGTGGCGGTCATCGCTGCGGCCAGCCAGGCGGTGCTGACCGGGATCGTCTCGGGCATCGTCGCCGCGTGGGGCCAGCTATAGCTAGGCCAGGCGCTTAGCACAGGACCGCTCACACGACGTGACGCCCGAGCGGGCGCCGGCGCCAGCCCCTACATCAGGTCGACCTCGCCGCGCTCGATCTCACCGGTGTTCATCGCATCGTGGAGTCTGAGCATCAGTGCGTCGAACTGCTGCGCGGGCAATTCGCCCGCGACCCGCCTGAGCGCGTCCCGGCTCGCCTCCGACCAGCTGCCTTGCGCGACCGCCTCGTCCACGATCGACCAGGCCTGCTCGATCGTCCAGTCGGCGGGTGGCGCCTGGGCGCTCGAGTGCCCGTCGGCGGCCTGCGCGTCGAGTGCCGTGCAGTCGGCGACGACGGACGGCTGAGGACGGTCGCTCAGCAGCGTCTCGAGTCGCGCCAGGACCAACGCGGTCGCCGGCGCGTCGGCAACGGCATACCCTGCCGGGGCCGGCGTCGGCGCAACGGTCTCGGCGACCCGCTGCTCCAGGGCCAGCATCGCCGCACGCTGCTGATCCGGGAGCGTCTCCAGGCTCGTCTCGATCGCATCGAGACGCATCGACAGGCCATGCGAGGCGTACAGCACGGTGAGAAGGCAGGCGACCGACACCGCCGTCGGCAACGCTTGTCGCATGGCTCAGGGCAGCCGTCGCGAGTCGTGGTGGACCTCGATCCAGCTGCAGCTTCCGTTGGTCACCGAGAAATAGACCCGCGACCCCGGCTTGATGCTGCGAATCGTGTCGAGGTGGTACGGCACGCTGGTGTAGCAGGAGACGTAGTCGCTCGCGGCATCGCGCGCCTGGCAGCTGCCCGACTCCCCGCTCGTTCGCGAATAGACGTAACAGCGCAGATAAGCGGTCGTGTCGCTGGAATCACGCGTCGCCTGCATCGTGCCGTCCGCCCACCGACCCGGTGAGACGGAGACCTCGTTCCAGGTGTAGGGGTAGGCATAGCCGGCCGTCGCCGGTGCCGTTATCGCCGCAGCGACGATCAATGTGAGCGCAAGTCCAATCCGTTCGATCATGTGGTTTCCCTCGTTCGCTTCCCTTGTTCGTGAAGCCGGGCTGGCCCGTTCGGCACAGGCCCGACGGACCCTGTATACCGCCGCGCGTGCAACGATGCAGTGAAATATTGCCCCGGCGTCGCAATCGCAGGGGTGTCGGTGACCATCACCAGCCGTTCGGTGACCGCTGTTGCCCGACTGCTCGATCAGCCGGTCTTCTATGCCTTGGTGGTTGCGCTCCCTACCATAGTGCTCGAGGTATTCGCGCAGAACCTCGCGCAAGTGGCGTTCGCCCAGCGCAACGATCCTGTCGAGGCACTCCTCCCTGACTGATCGCACGAACCGCTCGGCGTAGGCATTCAGATCCGGGCTCTTGGGTGGCAGCTGGACCGGGACGACACCAACCGCTTTGAGAATCGCGCGAAAATCGGTCGTAAACAACGGATCACGGTCACGGATGACGTAGCAGCCGTCGGCTCGGACACCGTCGGCGACATCGGTCAGATTCCGCGCCATCTGCTGCATCCACGCACCGTTTGGCTGCTCTGTCAGCCCGGCGATCTGCACCCGACGGCTTTCGATATCGATCGCGAACAGCACGAAGTATCTCGCCAGGCTACAACTGTGAAACGACATGGAATCAACTGGTTCGGTGCTATCGTGCCGGCATCCAAAGAGCGCGCCGGGCGGATGCAAGGCGCGATCCATCTTCCTGCGTCGCACGACTCCCACCGGGCGGATCAACGCCCGCTCATCGCCGCCAAGGCGCGCTGCGCCCGGTGACGCGACGCGTTCCAGGCCTGCCACGGGCGGGGACGACCGCGGTCGAGTCGGCGCAGGAACAGCCCGTGTTCGAGGTCGCGGCGTTCGGCGGGGCGCAGACTCGCACGCTCGGCGATGAGCGCCGGCACGGCATCGTCGCTCAGCGTGAGCAGGTACTGGACGTCGACGGCGTGCCCGGTGGCGGCGCGGGCGATGTTGACCTGCGCGATTCGCGCATCGGGGTTGACCAGCACCAGCAGCACGGCGGTGGCCAGCGCGGTGGCCGACGCCGCCGCCACGAATCCCTCGCGGCGATCGCGAAACACGACCCGGGCGGCGGACAGCAGCAGCAGCGTCACCCAGACCATGAACGCGGTGGTGTAGAAGCGCAGTTCCGTCAGCCCGAACTCGCGCGCGTAGAGGAACATCCGATGCAGCGCCGAGGCTTCGATCACGAGGACCTGCACGATGAACGCGCCGGCGAAGCCGCGATGCAAGCGGCGTGCGCGCGTCCCGGCGCGCAGCGTCAGCCAGTCGCTCGTGAGCAGCAACGGCACGGCCAGGGCAGCCACGGCCACCAGCTGAAAGAACCCGCCGCGCGCGTATTCGGCGTACGTCAGCGGTTCGTGCGAGCGCACCAGCGCGTCGCCGCCGAAGAAATACCCGAACTGCACGGCCAGGAAACTCGCGAACACGCCGTTGCATAGGGCAAGCACCGTGATCGCTTCGCCCGGTGCCTGGGGCAAGCCCGGCGTCGACCACGCCCGCGGGCAAACGCCTTCGCGTAACGCGCCCACCAGCAACGCAAATACCGCAAGCCACAGGCAGGCGAGGAAGATCCCCGCATGGCGCAGCAAAGGTATGAAATCGAGTGCCAGCAGCTCGTGTGCGGCGGCACGGTAGCGGGCGTCCGCGCTCAGCAACAACGCCCCGAACACCAGCACCGCCGGCGTGGCGAGGGCGAGCCCGCGCGCCAACGGTGCCAGGCGCAGGCACTGGCGCCCGCCCGGAATGACGCGGGTGTCGAGTTCCCAGCGCACGAAACCGGGAGCTCGCCAGGCGAACGCTCGCACCATGGCGGCGCCACCCGCGAAGGCGCCACCGATGGGCACCGCGCCCAGCACGGCGAAGCCCGAGCGCAGGTAGGCGAGGTATCCGGTCAGCATCGCCGCAAGCGCAGCGAGCGCCTGCAGCGCCGCCGCGTCGCGCCACGCGAAGACAGCGGCCCAGAACAGCATCGCGCCGGCCAGCAGGGTGCCGAGCCGATCGTGCGCGCCGCCCGCACGACGCCGCAGGTGCAGGAAGACGCCCACCAGGACGAGCGCGAAACACGCCACATTGCCCCCCCACGTCACGCCGTCGAACAGCACCACGCCCAGCACGGCCAGCGCGAAGGAGACCCGCAACACCGTGCGGGGCCGGCAAGCTGTAATCACCATCGCCGTTCCCCGGCAGCCTCGAACGAGACGCAGCGTGGCGTGGTGGGCGGGTCCGCGTGGGGACGAAATCGGGCCAAAACGCCCGGCGGTTGTGGGCAATAGTGCCGCCGCGGGCGGCGTTACTCCTTCGCCACGAACTGCAGCGCCTGGTGCGCTGTGCGGCGCACCCGGCGGCGCTTCAACGGCGAGTGCAGGAACCGGTTGAGCCCGGCCAGCAACACGTCGCGGGTGGCGCCCGGCACGCCGGCGGCGAGTTCCTCGCGCACCGCCTGCACGGTCTTCACGAGGTGCACGGAGACGATCGGCTCGGCCACGCCGTGATCGAACAGGCCCTCGACGGTGCGGGCCAGGAACGCGTCCGCATCCTCGACGCGCCAGCCTTCGAGGTCCGGTTGCTCCAGGGTGAAGGCGGCATTGCGGCCGCTGAAACACGTTATCTGCAACAGCCCTTGCGGCCACAGATCGGGAAACCTGCGGCACTGCTTGCGCACGGCGTTGGCGAACGTCAGGCCGTGGGTGAAATCGAGCCAGCCCACGTTGTCCGACACCGGGGCGCGCGCCTCGTCCTCGCGCGCCAGGTCGAAACCCAGCAGGTTGCAGGCGTTGGCGTGCAGCAGAGCGCCGAACAGGTCTTGCGGCGCGCCCGCGCTGCTGCGCACCGCCAGGTCGAGCGCGGCTGCGATGCCACGCCTGTGCCATTCCCCGGCCGGCGGCAGCGGTTCGTTGCCTTCGCCCCAGCGCTGCAGGGCCTCGGCGTAGTGGCGAAACTCGGGAATGCGGTCCTCGCGGGTCGCGTAGACCAGTTCGCGCACAAGCGCGAGCAGTAACCCCGGCGCAGCCGCCTCGCCCAGGCGCTCGATGAGGTAGCCGGCCTTGGTGGTGTAGATCAGGGCGTGACCGAAGTCGTTGTAGTGGGCCAGGGCCGCGCGGGTCAGCCCTCGCTCTAGCCCGGCGAAACCGGCGCCCGCGGCGAGCGCACCGCGCACCATCGCGCACGCCGCCGCTTCGTCCCGGGCCTCGATCGCGGCGAGCAAGCCTGCTTCCTCGTAAGCGTGCTCACCGTCGGGAAACGGATAGCGGTCCTCGCGCAACACGTCGAAGGCGGCGTGCGCCATGCTTTCGGTCAGGCACACCAGTCGCAGCGCCGGGTCGGCGCCGAACTCCGCGTCCAGTCGCAACCACTCGGCCATGCCAGCGTAGGCGTGGGTCCAGCCGAATTCCATGCGCTCGCACGACCACTCGATGGTGGCGCGCAGCGCGTCCAGCGGGTCGGCGCCCAGGTGTTGCAGGCGCGCGAGTTCCCGCGCCAGTCGATCGTAGGCGTTGTCGTCGAAGGCTTCGCGCAGGTTGTCGAAGATCGTCGAGTAACGCGTCGCGTACGCGGGTTCGCGCACGTCCACCCAGATCTCGCCGTCACGGACCTCGGTGGGATAGACACGCAGGCGGTCACCGCCGTAGAGGTTCTCGCCGCTGGCGAGGTCGAACGTCCAGTTGTGCCAGTTGCAGGTCAGGCGGCAGCCGTCGAGGTCGCCTTCGCTCAGCGGGTAGCCCTCGTGGGGACAGCGATTGGCGCAGGCGAACACGCCGACCTCGGCGTCGAACAGGGCGATCTGTCGCGCATCGATGCGCACCACGGCCCGGGCCTTGTCCTGCAGTTCGCGCATCGCGAGCGCAGGGCGCCAGTCCGGCAACGAAGCCTCGTGGTCGCGAGTAGCCGGTGCCGGCTCTGCTGTGCGGTGCGGGTTGGCATCGGCCATGGCGCCTACGATAGTCGGCTCCCCTCCCCCGCGCAACGCGCCGCTCACGCGCGACCGATGTCGATGGCGAGCGCGGCGTGCGCCTTGCGCAACGCCGCCTCCACGTGCTCCGCCGAAGCGGCCCGGGCGAAGATGAACCCCAGGTAGCGTTCACCCTCGGGCAACGGCACCAGCAGGTCGCCGCGCGCAACGGTGATGCGCACGTCCTCGATTCCCGGCACCGCGCGCGCGGCGCTCACGCCCCGCACGTCGCGCAGCCGCCCGCGGGTCGGGATCGGAATCATCATCACGCCGCACGCCCCCTCGCACGCGAAAGCGCGGGCAGGCAGCGGCAGGCCGAGCGCCTGGCGCACGATCAGGTCTTCCAGGCGCGCACCGTCGGCGAAGCTCAGGGCGCGCGAGCACAGCCCGCCGATCGAACGCGCCGCCACCTCGATCGGCCACACGCCCGCGTCGTTCAGCCGGAACTCGGCATGCACCGGACCCGTCACGAGCCCTGTTGCGGTGACCAGCGCCTGTGTCTGGCGATGCAGTTCGCGGGCCTGGCGCGCGTCGATGCGGGCCGGCGCGACGTACAGCGATTCCTCGAAGAACGGGCCGTCCAGCGGGTCCGGCTTGTCGAACACCGTGAGCACCCGGACATTGCCGTCGACGATCAGGCCTTCGAGCGCCACCTCGCGGCCGGGCACGAACGCCTCCACCAGCACCCGGGCATCGGCGCCACCGACGGACCCGGCGATGGCGGCAACACGCCGCCACGCCGCGACGAAACCGGGCGGGTCATCGGCACGCACCACGCCCCGGCTCGCGCAGGCGCGCAGCGGCTTGAGCACGCACGGGTAGTCCGTGACTCGGCTCAAGGGCCCTGGATCGGAACGCGCCGGGTAGGCTCGCGATGCCGGCACCGGCAGGCCGGCTTCGGCCTGGGCTCGCCGGGAGCGGTCCTTGTCGTGCAACGTGAGCAGCGCGTCGAGCGGATTGTGCGCCAGGTCGAGTGCGGCACCCGCCGCGGCGGCGAGTTCCACGCTCGGTTCGTCGACGCCGAGCACGGCATGCAACGGGCAATGCGCGTGGCCGGCCACGATCTTGCGCAGCGCGGCCTCGCGATCGGCGAAATCCAGCGCGAGGAAACGCCCGTCGCCGGGTGCGGCGAACGCCTGCGGGCCGTCGCTGCCGATCACCAGCCGGGCTGGCTGGCGCGACGCCGCCGCGACGAACTCCGCCACGCGGTAGGAAGCGCTCGGCAGCAACAACAGCAGGCGCGGGCGGTCGTTCGGCACGCGGGTGTTTGAGCCTGTCATGGCGCGGCCTGCGCCGCGGGACCGGCTGCGTCAGGTGCCCTTGCGGGTCCTGAAGTAGGGGTCGGAGCCGGCCGCGTGGTCGGTCGCGTCGAGCACCGCGCCAAGTCCGGGCAAGTGCTGGCGCAGCAAGGCCTCGACACCCTGACGCAGCGTCACCTCGGCCATGGCACAACCCTGGCAACGACCTTCGAGACGCACGTAGACGGCATCGCCCTCGATGCGCGCGAGGTCGATGCGCCCGCCGTGCGCCGCGACCACCGGGTTGACGTGCTCGGCGAGCACGTGGCGCACGCGCGCGGCAAACCCGGCCGCGGGGTCGACCTGCGCCGCGGGCGCCTCGGTGGCGGTGAAATCGACGCCCTGCAGCTCTGGCAGGTAGTGGCGCAACAGCGACTCGATGCCCTGCCTCAACGGCAACACCGCGCCCGGCGAGCCGTGCACCCGCAGGGTGAGGCGCTGCCCGTCGCAGCCGGCGTACTCGAGGTCGCCGCCGCGATCGAGCACGGCCGGGCGGATGCGCTCGCTCACCAGCACCGCGGCCCGTTCGCCCAGCGTTGCGGGACTGGCCGTCGCAACAGAGGACGGGTCGGTTGCGACGGGTGCTGCGGCCTCCGGCGCCGGCCGGGCGAGCGCCTGCTCCAGGTCCGCGATCAGGTCGTCGAGCGACTCGAGGCCGATGGACAGGCGCAGCAGGTCGCGCGGCACCGGCGTCGACGGCCCCTCGATACTGGCACGGTGCTCGATCAGGCTTTCGACACCGCCGAGCGACGTCGCGCGCTTGAATACGCGCACGCCGGCGGCGGTCGCCATCGCGGCCGCTTCCCCGGCGCGGTGACGCAGCGACAGCATGCCGCCGAACCCGCCCTGCATCTGCGCGGCCGCGACGGCGTGCCCGGGGTGCCCCGCCAGGCCCGGGTAGAGCACCTCGAGTTGCGGGTGCCCGGCGAAGTGGCGGGCGAGCGCCAGCGCACTGGCCGAGCAGCGCTCGACGCGCACGAACAGGGTGCGCATGCCGCGCAGCAGCAGCCAGGCCTCGAACGGCCCGAGCACGGCCCCGGCATCCCGGTGCCAGGCGCGCACCCGCTGCCAGTAGCCGTCCTCCGCGGCGCACACCAGCGCCCCGGCCAGCACGTCGCTGTGGCCGTTGAGGTACTTGGTGGCCGAGTGCACCACCAGGTCGGCGCCGAGCGCCAGCGGGCGGGTGAGCACCGGGGTCGCAACGGTGCTGTCGACGGCGACGCGCGCGTGCGCACGGTGCGCGATGGCGCTGGCTGCCGCGATGTCCGTGACGTCCCACATCGGGTTCGACGGCGTCTCCAGCCACAGCAAGCGCGTGCGCCCCGGGCGCATGGCGGCGGCCAGCGCGTCGAGGTCGGTGGTGTCGACGAACTCCACGTCGAGGCCCCAGTCGCTGGCGAAGCCGTTCAGCCAGGCGCGCAGCGCCCAGTACATGACGCGCGGTGCGACCACGTGATCGCCCGGGAGCAGGGCCTGGAAGACCGCGGTCGAGGCCGCCATGCCGGAGGCGAACAACAGGCAGTCGCGCCCGCCTTCGAGTTGCGCGAGCAGCCTGGCCGGGGCGTCGTAGGTCGGGTTGTGCGGGCGCGTGTACGCACGCCCGGAGCGGTACTCACCGTCGGCGTCGCGCTCGAAGGTGGTGGCGGCGTGCAGCGGCGGCACCAGCGCGCGGGTCTGCGGGTCGACCTCGCCGAGGGCCTGGGCGCACAGGGTGGCGGGCGACGGGCGCGGCGGTTTGGGCGGGGAAGCCATCGCGCGTCGCTAGAAACCCAGCGCCTGGCCGTTGCCGCGCGGGTCCGCGGCACCCTCCAGCAACCCGTCGGGGTGGCGCACGATGGCCCCGGCGTGGCCCATCACCTCGTCGAAGGGACCGAGCACCTCGAGCGGGTGGCCGGCAGCGCGCAGGCGTTGGTACAACGCCGATTCGAAACGGTTCTCGATGCGCAGGCTGGTGCTCTCGTCTCCCCAGGTCCGCCCGAGCAGCCAGCGCGGCGCACTGACCGCGCGCTGCAGGTCCTGCCCGTAGCGCACGTGGCGGGTGTAAACCATCGCCTGGGTCTGCGGCTGACCTTCGCCGCCCATGGTGCCGTAGGCCATGACCCGCCCGTCGGCGAGGTGCGCCAGCGCGGGCTGGATGGTGTGAAACGGACGCCGCCCGGGCATCAGGCAGTTGTGATGGGCGGGGTCCAGGGCGAAGCTGGTGCCGCGGTTCTGCCAGGTGATGCCGGTGTCGCGCAGCACGGTGCCCGAGCCGAACTCCCAGTAGATGCTCTGGATGAAGCTCACCGCCCGCCCCTCGGCGTCCATCGCGGCCAGCCACACCGTGTCGCCGCCGGGCGAGGCTTGCGGCCAGGGCATGGCGCGCGCGCGGTCGATGTCCGCCGCCATCGCGTCGAGCGACGCGGCGTCGAGCAGCGCTTCGGCCGGCACGGGCATATAGGCGGGGTCGCTCACCCGGCTGTCGCGGACCCGGAAAGCCTGCTTGGCGGCTTCGACCAGTCCGTGCACGTAGTCGAAGCCCTCGGCTTCGGCGACGCCGAGGCGTTCGAACACACCCAGCAGCAGCAGCGACGCCAGCCCCTGGGTGGGCGGCGGCATGTTGAACACCCGTCCTTCGGCAAGTTCCAGGGACAACGGCGCCACGCGCAACGCCCGGTGGCGCGCGAGGTCGTCCGCCGCCAGCGGCGTTCCGGCACGCACCAGGTCGGCCGCGATGGCGCGGGCCAGTTCGCCGCGATAGAAGTCGTCCAGCCCGGCCTCGGCCAGGCGCCGCAGGGTGGCGGCGAGGCGCGGCTGGCGAAACCGGCTGCCCTCGGGCGGCGGCTGGCCGTCGACCAGGAAGGTCTCGGTGAAGCCGGGCGCCTCGCGCAGTTCGGGCAGTTTCGCGCGGGTGTTGAGCGCCTGGGTGGCGGTGACCGCGATCCCCTCCTCGGCATGCGTGACGGCGTCTTCGAGCAGGCGTGCCGGCGCCAGGGTCCCGCCCCACTCGTCGCGGCTGATGAGCAGCGCTTCCTGCCACCCGGACACGGCGCCGGCCACGGTCAACGCCGCCAGCGGACCGCGCCCCGGGATGCTCTGCAGCCCGCGCTCGCGGTAGAACGAGACGTCGGCCGCGGCGGCGGCCGCGCCACAGGCATCGATCCCCTGCACCGGGCGTCCCGGGCAGTGCAGCAGCCAGAAGTTGTCGCCCCCCAGCGCGTTCATGTGCGGGTAGACAACGGCGATGGTGCTGGCCGCGGCCAGCATTGCCTCGATGGCGTTACCGCCTTCCTCCAGCACCCGCAGCCCCGCTCGCGCCGCCAGGTGATGGGGCGCGGTGACCATCCCGCGGTAGCTGCGAACGGTGTGTATCATCGACCGGCTCCGAAACGCGTGACGGGCGCCGCATGCGACCAGGCACGCAGGGTGAGGGCGACACCCGCCAGCGCATCCCACCCGGAACTGTGGCCCACCGCGTCCAGCCCGGCGAGGGCCGTCGACAGCGTTTCGCGCTCTCCCGCCAGCAACGCGTTCAACGCCCGGTGCAACGGTTCGCCGGCCAGGCCCCGCGCCGCGGCCCGAAGGTACCCGGCACTGACCGGGTTGGCGTGCCACTCACCGCACCGGCGCAGGTGCCCGCACAGACGCCGGTAGAGGTCGAGGGCCGCCTCGCGGGCGCCGAGCGCCCGCAGCGTGACCAGCACGCCACACAGGAAATCGTCCCCCGCAGGCGTGAGCCCGGGACCGAGCCCGAGCAGCGGTTCGAGCGCCGGCGCCGGCGGCCGGTTACCCCTTCGGAGCGCGCCCACCCAGGCCGCCAGCGGATCGACGGCGCGGCGCGCCCGGCGCGCGAGGGCTTGCTCGCTCGCCCGGCCGGTGCACGGGCGCAGCAGGCCGAGGCTGTCGCCGCGCATACCGGCTTGCACCAGGCGCTCGAAGCGCGCGAGGCCAAGCTCGAGAGCGGACGGCGAGTGAGGCGGAATCGGCCGCGGATGCCAGGTCGCGGCACCCGACAGCGCCAGCACCAGGCCGTTGTCGAACTCGAGACGGCCGGCCTGCATCCGCGCCCGGGTGCCCCGCGCCACGCCCCGCCCCGCCCATGGGTTGCGGTGGCGCGCGCGGCAGCGGACCGCGAGCGGGTCGCCGCCTGCTGACCGAGCGAGGATGCAGACCCAGGGCCCGCCCGGCGCGGCGACGTAGAAGCTGCGTTCGAACACGCGGGTCACCTCGAAGCGAGCGCCTTCGCGCAGCCTCGCCCGCGCCAGGCAACCGACATCCAGCACCGCGATCGTCCCGGCCCGCCGCGGTTCAGCCTTCATCGGCAACAACGTGGGTCCCCGTTTCGCCGCGCAGCGCCGCCGGGCCCTGCTCCAGGTGCGCGATGATCGCCCGCTCGCCGCCGCCTTCGAGAAAGCGGATGGCGGCACGCACCTTCGGCCCCATGCTGCCCGGCGG
>JBFJWO010000028.1:0-18538 GCA_041623575.1 Gammaproteobacteria bacterium | reverse complement strand
GGCAGGGTGGCCCGCGCCTGCTCGACGAGCTGGCCGAAAGCCTGGCGGTCGTTGACCGCTAGCTCGGCGAGCACCTTGCGGTCGATCTCGATGTTGGCGCGCTTGAGGCCGTCCATGAAGCGGCTGTACGACAGGCCGAACTCGCGCGCGCCGGCGTTGATGCGCGCGATCCACAGCGCCCGGAACTGGCGTTTGCGCTGACGCCGGTCGCGGTAGGCGTACTGGCCGGCTTTGGTGACCGCCTGCTTGGCTACCCGAAATACGCGCGAGCGCGCGCCCTGGTAACCCTTGGCTTTCTTGAGGACCTTCTTGTGACGGGCGTGGGCCGTCACTCCCCGTTTGACTCTCGGCACGGCGGGCTCCTAGGCGTTGGGCAGCATACGCCGCACCAACGCGGTGTCGGCAGCGTGGATGAGCGACGGGCTGCGCAACTGGCGCTTACGCTTGGTCGACTTCTTGGTCAGGATGTGACGGCGATGCGACTGGTGGCGCTTGAAACGCCCGGACGCAGTCTGCTTGAACCGCTTGGCCGCCCCGCGGTTGGTTTTCAACTTCGGCATGTTGACTCCCGTTTACCGTGCCGGGCACCTGTTCGAGGGCTCGCTGCACGGTCGTGGTTGACACCTGTCCGGCCGAGTCGGAGTGCCACTCGGAACGCGGACGCTCTGCGGGTTTCCCGACCCCGGTCCCGCCCGTGGCCGGCAATGACGCCGCACGGTCCCGGGACCCGCGATGCCCTCTCGGGCCTCGCCGGCGACGCCTTCCCTGCCCCGCCGAGCGCGCCGGTCGCCCGGCGCGGGTTACTGCTTCTTCCTGGGCGCCAGCACCATCACCATCTGGCGACCCTCCATCTTCGGGTACTGCTCGACCACGCCGAGTTCGTGGAGGTCGTTCTCCACCCGCTTCAGCAGCTGCGCGGCGAGATCGCGGTGGGCGAGTTCCCGGCCGCGGAAGCGCAGGGTCACCTTGGTCTTGTCGCCGTGCTCCAGAAACCGCACCAGGTTTCGCAGCTTGACCTGGTAGTCGCCCTCTTCAGTGCCCGGGCGGAACTTGACCTCTTTGACCTGGGTCTGTTTCTGGCGCTTCTTGGCGGAGTGCTGTTTTTTCGTCTGCTCGAACCGGTATTTGCCGTAGTCCATGACCCGGCACACCGGCGGTTCCGCGTTGGGGACTATTTCCACCAGGTCCATGCTGTGCTGGTCGGCCTTGGCCCGTGCCTCGTCGATCGGTACCACGCCGACCTGAGACCCGTCGGCATCGATCAACCGCACGACCGTGGCGGTGATGTCGTCATTGCGGCGAACCGGTTTTTCTGCGGCGATGCTTAACTTCCTCCAGTACGGTTGCGGCCTGCCCGGCCCGGGTTCCGGGCCCCCCGGGCCCGAATCGGCGATGGGTGGCGCGCCCCGCACGCCGCCCAAGCCGGAGAATTCTAGAGCCGCGGCCCCCGATTCACAAGATCGCGGCGCACGGCGACGCCAAACAAAAAGGCCCGCCGCAGCGGGCCCTTTACGGGTGTTGGTAGGCGCGATTGGAGTTGAACCAACGACCCCCACCATGTCAAGGTGGTGCTCTAACCAGCTGAGCTACGCGCCTGCGATGGGCCTTCGCCGGCACAGCCGGGCCTGAAGAGCCGCAAGGCGCGGGACAGTATCACAGGCCTGCGAAACCGGTCAACGCCCGCCCGGCGCCGCAACCGGGTGGGGCCGGTGCTGGCAGGCACCCGGCGCGCCAGCCGCGCCGGGTCTGTCGAGAGCACCCTTTGGGCCGCATCCGCGCTAGACTTACGCCTTTTTCCGGACCCGCCAGACCATGCCCTCCTCGCCGCCCCTGACGCCCCTCACCGCCGTCGGCCCCATCGACGGGCGCTACGCCGGCCACACCGAGCCGCTGCGCGAGATCTTCAGCGAACAGGCCCTGATCGCCCGGCGGGTGGCGGTGGAGTGCGCGTGGCTCGAGGCGCTGGCCGCCGAGCCCGGCGTGGCGGAACTGCCGGCGCTGGACGAGGCCGCCGGCGCGTCGCTGAGGGACATCGCCGCCGGGTTCGGCGCCGCCGATGCCGAGCGCGTGAAGGCCATAGAGGCCGAGACCAACCACGACGTGAAGGCCGTGGAGTACTTCCTGAAGGAGCGCCTGGCCGCACACCCGGGACTGGCCGCGGCGCGCGAGTTCGTTCACTTCGCGTGCACCTCGGAGGACATCAACAACCTCGCCTACGCGGCGATGCTGCGCGACGCGCGACGCGACGTGCTGCTGCCGATGCTCGATCGCCTGGTCGACGAGCTGGCCGCGCTGGCGGCGCGCCATGCCCGCCAGCCCATGCTGAGCCGCACCCACGGCCAGCCGGCGTCCCCCACCACGCTCGGCAAGGAGCTGGCCAACGTCGCCTATCGCCTCGCCCGCCAGCGGCACTCGCTGGCGGCGGTGCCGATCCTCGGCAAGATGAACGGCGCAGTCGGCAACTTCAACGCCCACCAGGCCAGCTACCCCGAGGTCGACTGGCCGGCTCTCGGCGAGCGCTTCGTCGAATCGCTGGGCCTCGCCATCAACCCCTACACCACCCAGATCGAGCCGCACGACGGCATCGCCGAGTTCAACCACGCGCTGATGCGCTGCAACGCGGTGCTGCTGGACGCCTGCCGCGACGCCTGGGGCTACATCTCGCTCGGCTACTTCCGCCAGCGCACCGTGGCGGGCGAGGTGGGCTCCTCGACCATGCCGCACAAGGTCAACCCGATCGACTTCGAAAACGCCGAGGGCAACCTCGGGCTCGCCAACGCGGTACTGCACCACCTCGCCGAGAAACTGCCCGTGTCGCGCTGGCAGCGCGACCTGAGCGACTCCACGGTGTTGCGCAACCTCGGTGTCGGCGTGGCCCATTCGCTGATCGCCTGGCGCTCGACGGCGCGCGGACTGGGCAAGCTGGAAGCCGATCCCGGGCGCATGGCCGCAGACCTCGAGCAGTGCTGGGAAGTCCTGGCCGAGCCGGTGCAGACGGTCATGCGCCGTTACGGGCTGGAGAACCCCTACGAACGCCTCAAGGCCCTGACGCGGGGACGGGCCGTGGACGCCGCGTCGCTGGCGGAGTTCATCCGTGGCCTGGAAATCCCCGGCCCCGCGCGCGAGGCGTTGCTGGCCCTCACACCGGCGCGCTACGTCGGGGTCGCCGCGCAGCTCGCGGAGGAACTGCCCGCGCGGCTCGCCGCCTTGCGGGAGGCGGCCGGGTGAGCGAAGTCCGCGTCCGCACCGCGCGCTGGCCAGAGGAGCTCCCGGCCATCTTCGCCCTGCGCAAGGCCGTGTTCGTCGACGAGCAGGCGGTGGACCCGCAACTCGAATGGGACGGGCGTGACGCCGACTGTACGCATGTCCTTGCCTTCACCGCCGACGCCACCCCGATCGGCACCGGCCGGCTGCTGCCCGACGGGCACATCGGGCGCATGGCCGTGCTGGCCGACTGGCGCGGGCGCGGTGTGGGCCGGGCGCTGCTCGACGCGCTGGTCGCCGAAGCGCGGCGGTGCGGCATGGACTGCGTGGTGCTGAACTCCCAGGTCCACGCCGAGGGCTTCTACGCCCGCGCCGGTTTTTCGGCGTCCGGCGAGCCGTTCATGGAAGCCGGGATACCCCATCGCACAATGCGGTTGAATTTGGCCTGAGGACTGGGGGATCATCCGCTGATGCGCGCCAAGAAGCCTGAAGTCAGGGAGCCGCGGACCGCACGGGGCAAGCGGCCCAAGCCGGTGCCCGAGCCGCCGCAACGCGACCCATGGGTGTTCACCGCCGAGCCGGAGAAATTCGTGCTCGGCAGTTACGACGCGGACATGGCCATTGCGACCCCCGAGGAGGCCTGCGACGCGGCCATCGCGCTCACCGAGCAGGCGCGCCGCCTGGTGCAGATCTTCACGCGCGACCTCGATGCGGCGGTCTACGACAACCAGCGGGTCGCCAGTGCGCTCTCCGCGCTGGCGCGGCGCTCGCCGACCTCCGAGGTGCAGATACTGATTCAGCACTCGCGCCCGGCGGTCAACGCCAACCACGTCCTGGTGGGCCTGTGCCAGCAACTGACCAGCTACGTCAAGGTGCGCCGCGTCAACGACGACTACCTGCTGACCCCCGACGAGTTCCTGATCGCCGACAAGGTCGGCTTCCTCTATCGCAAGAACTACCGGGCCTACGACGGTATGGTCAATTTTTCCTCAGGGCCCAAGGCCGCGCGCCTCGACGAGGCGTTCAACGAGATCTGGAACATCAGCAGCGCCGACCCGGAGTTCCGGCTGCTGCACATCTGAACAAGGCCGCCCTCAGGCGAACGGCGCGCGCTCGGACAGCCGCCGCGTTTCCAGCCACTGCAGCGCGATGGTGGTGATCGCGTTGGCGATCGCCCCCTGGTGCAGCAGCTCGATCGCCCGCGCCGCCGGCATCTTGTGCACCAGGATGTTCTCGCCCTCCTCGGCCAGGCCGTGCACACCGCCGGCATCCGCCAGGTCCGCACGCCCGCAGTAGAGCGAACACAGCTCGCTGCTGCACCCGGGGCTGACCAGGAAGCGGGTGATGGGCATCAGCTCGTGCAGCTCGCAGCCGGCCTCCTCCAGCGCTTCGCGCCGCGCCAGGTCCTCGGGCGTCTCGTCGCCTTCGATCACCCCGGCCACCACTTCCAGCATCCAGGGGCTGTCGAAATCCTTGACCGCGCCGATGCGGAACTGCTCGATCAGCAGCACCTGGTCGGTGCGCGGGTCGTAGGGCAGCACCGCCGCCACCCGGCCCCGCTCGATCAGCTCGCGCTGGATCGGCGGGCTCCAGCCGCCCTCGAACAGGGTGTGCTCGAGGCGGTAGAGCTCGACGCTGAAATGCCCGTCGTAGGCGAGTGTCATGTCCAGTATCCGGTGTCTTTTCACGTGGCGCTCCTCGGCGGCAGTTTGTCGAGCAGAGCGCCCGCGAGGCGCTCGCCCGGGTCGTGCAGCTCCAGCGGCACGCTCCACAGTTCGGCGTTGTCGAACGCCGCGCACTTGACCGCGTCCTTCTCGGTCATCAGGACCGGCTCCCCGGGGCCGAAGCGCACCTCGTGCTCGCAGAACGCGTGGTGGTCGGCGAAGGGGTGCGCGACCACGTCGAGGCCGTGGCCGCGCAGCGCCTCGAAGAAGCGACCCGGGTTGCCGATGCCCGCCACCGCATGCACCCGGCGCCCGCGGAACTCGCGCAGCGAGCGCGAACGCCCCGAGCGCAGGTGACAAGCCTCGGCGATGCGCGTCCCGAACGCCAGTCCGCGCTCCACCTCGCCGCCGTTGCGCACCACGAGGTCGACGTTCGCCAGACGCGCCGGCGTCTCGCGCAACGGACCCGCCGGCAGCAGCCAGCCGTTGCCGAACGGGCGCACGGCATCGAGCACCACCACTTCGACGTCGCGGGCCAGCGCGTAGTGCTGCAGGCCGTCGTCGCACAGGATGACTTCGCAGCGGTCGTTCTCCAGCAGCGCGGCCACCGCGGCCGGGCGACGCCGGGCGATCCAGACCGGGCAGTCGCAACGGCGCGCGAGCAGCGCGGCCTCGTCGCCGACCTCGGCGGGGTCGGCACCCGCCTCGACGCGCCGCGGACCGGGTTCCCGCCCGCCGTAACCTCGACTCACGATGCCCGGCCGGCGCCCGGCACGGCTCAGCACCTCGGCGAAGTAGATCACCAGCGGCGTCTTGCCGGTGCCGCCGACGGTCAGGTTGCCCACCACGACGACCGGCACCGGCGCCCGGTAGGTGGGCAGCAGACCGCGGCGGAAAGCGCCGCGGCGCGCCGCTGCCAGGACCGCGAACAGCCCGGCCAGCGGCAGCAACGCCACGCTCAGCCAGGTACGCCGGTCCCAGTGCGCGTCCAGGCTCACGCGCCCTCGCCCGCGGCCTCCGCACTCGCCTCGGGTTCGTCCGGGTCGCTGAACTGCATCCGGTACAAAGTCGCGTAACGCCGCCCGGCCGCCAGCAGCTGCGCGTGGGTGCCGGTCTCCACCACCTGCCCGGCATCGAGCACGACGATGGCGTCGGCGCGCTCGACCGTCGACAGCCGGTGCGCGATCACCAGGGTGGTGCGGTTCGCGACCAGCGCCTGCAGGCCGGCCTGGACGTAGCGCTCGGACTCCGTGTCGAGCGAGGAGGTGGCCTCGTCCAGGATCAGCAGCGGCGCGTTCTTCAGCAGCGCGCGCGCGATGGCGATGCGCTGGCGCTGGCCGCCGGACAGCAGCACGCCGTTCTCCCCCACCAGGGTCTCGTAGCGTTGCGGCATGGCCTCGATGAACTCCGCGGCATGGGCGGCCTCGGCGGCCTGCCTGACGCGCTCCTCGCTCGCGTCGCCGAGCGCGCCGTAAGCGATGTTGTTGAGGATGCTGTCGTTGAACAGGGTCACTTCCTGGCCGACGTAGGCGATGTTGGCGCGCAGGCTGGTGAGGCTGAACTCGCCGATCGGGCGCCCGTCGATGCAGATCACGCCGGCATCCGGCTCGTAGAGCCGCGCCAGCAGGTTGACCAGGGTCGACTTACCGCTGCCCGAGCGACCCACGAAGGCGACCGTCTGCCCCGGCTCGATGCGCAGGCTGATGCCCCGCAACACCTCGCCCTTGGCCCGGTCGTAGGAGAAGTGCACGTCGCGGTACTCGATCACCCCCGGGTTCTCGAGCACTTCGCCGCCGCCATCGGGCTCGATGGCGCTGTCGAGCAGCTCGAACACGCTCTGGCTGGCAGCAATACCGGTCTGCACCTTTGCGTTGATCGTGGTCAGGCGTTTGAGCGGCGCGAACAGCATGAGCATGGCGGTGATGAAGGAGACGAAAGTGCCGGCGCTGAACGAATCGATCATGGCGTCGACGGTCGCCAGGTAGATGATCGCGGCCAGCGCGGCGGCCACGATGAACTGGATCACCGGCACGCTGGTGGCCTGGGCGACGACCATGCGCATGCGCAGGCGCCGGTTGCGTTCGTTGACGGCCTCGAAGTGCGCCGATTCGTACGCCTGGCCGCCGAATATCTTGACCACCCGGTGCCCCTCGATGGCTTCCTCCACGACGTGCGTGACCTTGCCCATCGACTGCTGGATCTTGCGGCTCGTGCGCCGGAACTGGCGCGAGATGAAGACCACCAGCACGGTGATGAGCGGGGCGATCACCAGCAGCACCATGGCCAGCAGCGCGTTGTGGTAGAACATCACGCCGAGCAGCGCGAGTATCGTTAGCGAATCGCGCACCACCACGGTCAACGCTTCGGTCGCCGCCCCCGCCACGCGCTCGACGTTGAAAGTGAGCTTCGAGATCAGCTCGCCGGAGGACGAGCGGTCGTAGTCGGCGGTCGGCAAGTGCAGCAGCTGAGCGAACATCTGCCGGCGCAGGGTCTTGATCATGCGCCAGCCCACCCAGGCCATGAAGTAGGTCGCCGAGAAGTTGCCCACGCCGCGCAGCAGGAAGATCCCGAGCAGCGCCAACGGCACGAAGCGGATGCTGTCGGGGTCCCGGTCGACGAAGCTGCCGTCGATCATGGGCTTCATCAACCAGGCGAAACCCGCCTCCGTGCCGGCCTGCAGCATCATCCCCACGATCGCGATGACGAACGCAAACCAGTAGCCGCGCACGTAGTGCAGCAACCGCACGTAGGTGTGCAGCCCGGACGCGCTCGCGTTGCCGCTGGCGGGCGTCACCGGCACGCCGTTACTCGGAGGGCTTGGCGGTCGCGATGGACAGGCGCAACAGCCCGAGCTGGCGGGCCGCGTCCATCACCGTGACCACGGCCTGGTGCGGGGTGCGCGAATCGGCGCGGATCACCAGCGGTGTGTTCTTGCGCCCGCTGGTCATGCGCGCCAGCGCCGCGCGCAGGGTCGGCAGCTGGTTGTTGACCAGCTCGCGCCCGTTCAGGAAATACTGCCCGCTGCGGTTGATCACCACCTCGATCACCTCCTCGTCGACCTCGCTCTCCGGCGCCGCCGCTTCGGGCAGCTGTACGCTCAGCTCGGTCTCGCGCTGAAAGGTGGTGGACACCATGAAAAAGATCAGCAGCAGGAACACGACGTCGATCAACGGCGTGATGTTGAGTTCCAGGTCGTCGCGACGCTCGGGTCGAAAGTTCATGACACCTTGCCTGCCGCCCGCACGGCGTGAGCGCCGATCACGTCCGCGGCCCGGGCGCGCTCAGCGGCGCGCCCGGGCGCGCTTGACCACATAGTCGCTCTCGCGCTGCCCGTGCAGCACTTCCACCAGCTTGATGGTCTCCTGCTCCATGCTGACCACCAGCGCATCCACCTTGCCGCGGAAATAACGGTAGAAGATCAGGCTCGGAATCGCCACCGACAGCCCGCCGGCGGTGGTGATCAGCGCCTGGGAGATACCGCCGGCCAGCTCCGTCGGGTTGCCCACCCCGACGGTGGTGATGGTGGTAAAAACGGTGATCATGCCGATGACCGTGCCGAGCAGGCCGAGCAGCGGCGTGACGGCGGCGATGGTACCGAGCGCATTCAGGAACCGTTCGAGTTCGTGGACCACCGCGCGCCCGGCCTCCTCGATGCTCTCTTTCATCACCTCGCGATCGTGCTGGCGGTTGATCAGGCCCACCGCCAGGATCTTGCCGAGCGGCGATCCCTGCTGCAGGGCGCGGATGCGCGTGTCGTTCAACTCGCCGTCGCGCGCCCACTGCCAGATCTGCGCCACCAGGTTCTTGGGCAGCACGCGCCGTTCGCGCAACGCCCACAGCCGCTCCACCACGATCGCCAGGGCGGCTACCGAACAGGCAACGATCGGCAGCATCAGCCAACCGCCGGCTTTGATAATGTCGAACACCCGAGTGCGCTCTCCCCGCCGCTTCAGCCGAACGCCCGCCAGCGGCGCGTGCAAGCCGGTGTGAAAAAACCGCTGGATGATACTCGATTTTGCCGCCCGGTTCGTATGAACCCCCCGCGTCCCGCTCACCGTCAGGGACGCGGTCGCCACCAGCGTCGCCGTGAATCGCGCCAGCGCTGCGGCGGCGAAACGCCGCCCGGGCCGACGTCGAAGCGCAACGCGCCGCCGGCGGCGGTGTCGAACACGCGGGCGCCCACCGCGCCCAGGCGTGCCAGGACCTGCGCGTGCGGCAGGCCGAACCGGTTGAGGTAGCCGGCCGATACCACGGCATAGCGGGGGCGCACGCGGGCGACGAACGCCGCGCTGGAGGACGTGCGACTGCCGTGATGGGGCACCGTGAGGATCGCCGCGTCGAGCGCCGCGCCGCTCGCGACCAGCGCCTGTTCCGCCCGGGCCTCGATATCCCCGGACAGCAGCGCCGCGTGCTCACCGGCGCTGATTCGCAGCACGCAGGAGCGATCGTTCTCGCTGCCGCGCCAGCCGGGCGCCGGGTGCACGAACTCGAAGCGCACCCCGTCCCACGTCCAACGCTCCCCGGCGACACAGCTTTCGGCGCCGGGCGGGCTGTCTTCCGACGCCCCCGAGGTCAGCACCCGGGCGGCGGCGAAGCGCTCGAGGACGCTGGCGGCGCCGCCGGCGTGGTCGCGATCGAGGTGCGAGAGCACCAGGCCATCGAGCCGCCGCCAGCCGAACCGCGTCAACGCCGGCACCACCACCAGTCGGCCCATGTCGAAGCCTGGAGCGAGGCGGGTCCCGGCGTCGTAGACCAGCACGTGGTCGCGGGTTTCGACCACTGCCGCCAATCCCTGGCCGACGTCGAGCACGTGCAGGCGGAAGTGCCCCGGGGCCGGGCGCTCGTGCACCGGCGTGAGCAACGGCAGCAGCATGACCAGTCCGAGCGCACGCAGCGCACCGGGCCGCGGGAGGGTCAACAGCAGGCCGCCCGCCAGCGCCGAGAGCAGTGCCAGGGCACCCGGCGCGGCGGCCTCCCACTGCGCGCCCGGCCAGGCGGCCAGCCGTTCCAGGCCCCACCACACGCCCGCGAGGCTGCGATCCGCCAGCCACAGGGCGGGATTGACGGGCGCCTCCAGCGCGGCCAGCACCGCGCCGCTCAGGGCGGCCGGCACACTCACCAGGCTCACCACCGGCACCGCGAAGAGATTGGCGACGCTGCCCAGCAGCGGGCTGCGTTGAAAGAAGAGCAGCGCCAGCGGGGCCAGTAACACCGTGAGGCCCCATTGCACCCGCACGAACGCCAGCGCGCGTGCCGGGCGCGTGGACGAGGCCGCCACGCGCCCCGCCAGCAGCCAGCCGAGCGCGGCCACCGCCGCGAACGACAACCAGAACCCGAGCGCCAGTGGCGCCCAGGGATCCCACAGCAGCACGCCGACGAGGCCGGCGCCGAGCGCCGCACCGGGGCGTACACCGCGGCCCCAGAGCGCTGCGCCCAGCCAGGCCGCCAACATGATCAGCGCGCGCTGCGTCGACACGCTGAACCCGGCCAGCGCGGCGTACGCAAGCGCGGCCGCCAGCGCTCCCATCGCGGCGAGGCGCGGCCGCGCCAGGCGCCCGGCAAGGCCGGGCAGCCAGCGCCACGACGCACCCCCCAGCAGGTGGCCGAGCACGGCCGCCAGGCCGACGTGCAGCCCGGAGATCGCGAACAGATGCGCGGTGCCGGTATGCCGCAACACCGACCACTGCCGCTCGCTCATGTCCCCGCGCAGGCCGGTGACGAGCGCGTTCAGAAGCTCACCCCGGGCATAGTCACCGGCCGCGATGCGGGCCGCCAGCGCGGCGCGTGCCCGCTCGACCCAGGCCCCCTCGGCAGCCGCCAGGCGCCGGTTGTCGGGCGCCCGGCGAACATAGCCCAGCGCCCCGACGCGGTTTCGGAACAACCAGGCCTCGTAGTCGAAGCCCCCGGGATTGGCGAGCCCGCGCGGGCGCTTCAGGCGCACCGTGAGCGCCCAGCGTTCTCCCGCGGCGAGCGGCGGCGCCTCGCGGTACCAGGCGAGGCGCACGCGCCGGGGCAAGCGCTGTCCGGGAAGCGACACGGGATCGAAGAGGAATCGGGTGGCGCCGCCCCGGCGGGCGGGCACCGAGGCCACGGTACCGACCACGCGAAGGTCGCGCCCCTCGTCGGCGCGCGGCAAACGATCGGCGAACTGCCCGACGGCGTTGATCAGTACCCAGACAGCGCCGGCGCTGGCCAGCGCGGGCACGCGCCAGTTCCGGCGCAACAGTCGGGTCAGCGCGGCGAGCGCCGCGAGCGCGGCCGCCAGCACCGCGACGTCGGGCAGCGACGCCAGCGCCAGCGCCACGCCGCTTCCGGCGAGGAAGGCTATCCCTGCCTGCAACATGTCGCCTCCGTGTGCGGGCCGCTCCGCGACACCCCTGACGGAGCGCCGGGCGACCCGGGACATCCTTGTCAATCAACCACTTGCCTGCGCCGCTCGGCCGGTACGGCGGCGCCGCGGGCCGCCGGGACGCGCCGTTCGGCGGTCGCCGGGGCCATGGATGCTAAACCATTGCTAAGATCGCACGCCATATACGAGAGATGTTGTGACCGGACCGGTCTCAGAGGCGTCCCGACAACCAATGCCGCGAAAGCTGCTCAAACGTTACCTGCCGAGCGAGCACCACCTGCGCGATGCGCGCTCCATGGGGCTGCTGCACAGCTATTTCCGCGAACCCTCCCTGTGGCACCTGCACCGGCGCTCGGTCGCCAACGCCTTCGCCATCGGGCTGTTCATGGCCTGGGTCCCGGTGCCGTTCCAGATGCTGCTCGCCGGGCTCGCCGCCGTGCTGGCGCGGGTGAACCTGCCAATTTCCGTCGGGCTGGTGTGGATCACCAACCCCATCACCATTCCGCCGATGTTCTATTTTGCCTACCGGGTCGGCGCTCAGCTGCTCGGCGCAGAGCCGCTGACGTTCGAGTTCGAGCTGAGCCTGGGCTGGCTGTGGCACGGGCTCACCCAGGTCTGGCAGCCGTTCCTGCTGGGTTGTTTCACCATGGCGGTGGTGAGCAGCCTCGCCGGGCTGATCTTCGTGCGGGTGTTCTGGCGCGTCTACGTCGTGCGCAGGCGGCGGCGCAAGCGCGGCTGAGGCACAGCTTCCCGGCTCAGAGGGCGGGCGCCTGCAGGTGGTGGTCGGACAGGCGCACCACCCGGCTCATGCGGTCGGACAGGCGAGTGTCGTGCGTGACCACCACCAGCGCCACCTGCAGCTCGCGATTGAGTTCCAGCAGCAGGTCGGCCACGCCGGCCGCCGTGCGTTCGTCGAGGTTGCCCGTGGGCTCATCGGCCAGCACTGCGCGCGGGCGCGTGACCAGCGCCCGGGCAATCGCCGCGCGCTGGCGCTCGCCACCCGACATCTGCCCCGGTTTGTGCTCCAGGCGATGCGAGAGGCCGACGCGCTCGAGTATCGCGGCGGCCTGCTCGCGGGCCGCGCCCGGCGCGCTACGCCGTACGAGCAGGGGCATGGCGACGTTCTCGAGGCAGGTGAACTCCGCCAGCAGGTGGTGGAACTGGTAGACGAAGCCCAGCACCTCGTTGCGCAGGCGGCTGGTGGCGGCTGCCGAAAGCCGCGCGAGGTCCTGGCCGGCGAGCCTGACGAGACCCGCGCTGGGGGAATCGAGGCCGCCGAGCAGGTGCAGCAGCGTGCTCTTGCCGCTGCCCGAGGCACCGACCACCGCGATCTGCTCGCCGGGCGCGACGCGAAGCCCGATGTCGTCGAGAACCAGTACGTCGAGGCCGCCCTCCTGGAAGCGCTTGACCAGCCCCTCGCATTCGATGACCGGCGTCTCACTCATAACGCAGCGCCTCGGCGGGCTGCGTGCGCGCGGCGCGGCGCGCCGGGTAGATCGTCGCGGTGAGCGTCAGCAGGAAGGACAGGCCCGCCACGCGCACCACGTCCGTCCAGTGCATGTCCGAGGGCAGGTCGCTGATGTAGTAAACGTCCGGCGAGAGGAACTTGACCTGGAACAGCGATTCCAGGGCCGGCACCAGGGTGGTGACGTTCAGCGACAGGCCGACCCCGCCCGCTACCCCGAGCAGCGTACCCAGCACGCCGATGGCACCGCCCTGGATAAGGAATATCCACAGGATGCTGCGCGGCGTCGCGCCGAGCGTGCGCAGGATCGCGATGTCCGCCTGCTTGTCGGTGACCACCATCACCAGCGTCGAGACGATGTTGAACGCCGCCACCGCCACGATCAGGGTCAGGATCACGAACATCACGGTCTTCTCGGTCTGCACGGCGCGAAAGAAGTTGGCGTGCTTGTGGGTCCAGTCGCTGACCCACAATTGCGGCCCGACCTGCTCGGCGAGCTCGCTGGCGACCCGCCTGGACTCGAACATGTCCTGCAGGCGCAGGCGCACGCCGGTCACGCCGTCGCCCTGGCGAAACAGCTTGCCGGCGTCGGCGACGTGCATGAACGCCATGGTGCGATCGTACTCGTACATCCCGACCTGGTAGATGCCGACCACCGTGAAGCGGCGCATCCGGGGCAGCACGCCGACCGGGGTGACGCTCGCCTCGGGCGTGATCACGGTGAGGGTGTCGCCGCGGAACACGCCGAGAAACTGGGCGAGTTCACGCCCCAGGACCACGCCGAACTCGCCGGGCGCCAGCGATTGCAGCGACCCGGAGACCATCTTCTCGCCCACTTCCGACACGCGGCCCTCGATCGCCGGCAGCACCCCGCGAATCAGCGCACCGCTCACCTGCCGCCCGTTGACCAGCATCGCCTGACCCTCGATGTAGGGCGCCGCACCCAGCACCTGCGGGTGCTCCCCGGCACGTTGGGCGACCTCCTGCCAACCGACCAGCGGGCCCCGCAACGAGGCGATGGTGGCGTGCGAGGCCATGCCGAGGATGCGCTCGCGCAGTTCCTTCTCGAAGCCGTTCATCACCGACAGCACCGTGATCAGCGCGGTGACGCCGAGCGCTATCCCGGCCATCGAGATGAAGGAGATGAACGAGATGAAGTGGTTGCGGCGTTTCGCGCGCGTGTAGCGCAGACCGATGAACGCCTCGAAGGGTCCGAACATGGGCGCGCATTAGACCACAGAAGGACGCGGGTGCCAGAGCGGGCGGCGTTACCGCCCGGTAATGTGCGCCGCGGGGCCGTCGAAGCGTGACGCACACCCTACTCGCGGGTGGTCAAAACGTGTTAGCCATCAGCCATCTAGCTTGCTTTGTTAATCCGGGGGCTGATGTTAGAATCGCGCCAATTCGACTCTTGGGAGGCTGGTCCATGATGCGCCGTATCCTGACCATGCTGGTCGCGCCCGCGGCACTGGCCATGCAGCTCGTGGCGGCGCCGGCCATGGCGCAACAGGGCGACACCCTGGAAATCCCCGAGGCGCCCGGCGCCGCAATGGCCCTGCCCAAGCGCGGGTCGACCATGCAACGCGTCGAAGAGCAGTTCGGCGCGCCGGTACGAATCATCGACGCCGTCGGCGATCCGCCGATCACCCGCTGGGTGTACGAGGATTTCACGGTCTATTTCGAGTTCGACCGCGTCATCCACCCGGTCAGGCGCAGCAGCCATACCGGGCACGGCGTCACCGCCACCGTCACCCCCTGAGCGGCGTCCCCGCCGCCCTGCCCCGGTTCCGCGCCCGTCGCCGTGCAGCCGGCGACCCCGTCGGCGTAGTTTCCGGCGCCGCGCTGTGGGAGAATCGCGCTCCGCCGCCGGGCGGCGTGCAGCGCTGAAGGCCCCATCCGCCCGAGTCGAGCGCCCATGCGGACGCCAACGCGATGCGCCCGCTGAGCCCGGCAGCCCGACCGAGGCAGGCACGCCAGACCCGCACCACCAGACCGACCGATGCAGGAACCCGACACCCAGACGTCCGCGCGCGCCCCCGACACGGCCGAGGATCGAGACACCATCGAAACCGCCGTGGCAAGACTTGACCTCGCCAGCTCGCCGGATACCGTCGCCGCCCCCCTGGCCCTGAGCCCGCGCGCGTTCGACGTACCCGTATGGGGCCAGTTGTATGCAAGCGCCCGCGGCCTGGCGGTCGCCGAGGCGGCTCGCCAGGTGTCCGGGCTGGTGCTGCTGGTGGCCGGCGACACGCGCGAGGCGCTGCGCCTGGCGCGCGAGGTCGAGTTCTACCTGGACGGCGAGTTGCCGGTACTCGGCTTCCCCGACTGGGAGACCCTGCCCTACGACAAGTTCTCGCCGCACCAGGACATCGTCGCCGAGCGTCTCAGCACGCTCTACCGGCTGCCCGAAACCCGTCGCGGCGTGCTGATCACGCCGGTCGCGACGCTCATGCAGCGCGTGTGTCCGCCGTCCTACCTGCACGCCCACGCGTTGGTCATCGAGAAGCATCAGCAACTCGACGTCGAGCAGTTTCGCGAGCGCCTCACGCACAGCGGCTACCGCAGCGTCAGCCAGGTCATGGAGCACGGCGAGTACGCGGTGCGCGGCGCCCTGATCGACCTCTTTCCGCCGGGCAGCGAACTGCCCTTCCGGATCGACCTGTTCGACGACGAGGTGGAGTCGCTGCGTACCTTCGACCCGGCGGACCAGCGCACCCTCGAGGTCATCGACCGGGTCGAGCTGCTGCCCGCGCGCGAGTTCCCGCTGCACGCCGAGGCCATCCGCGCGTTCCGCCAGGCGTTTCGCGACAGCTTCGAGTCGGGCACGCGCCACAGCCCGGTCTACCGCGACGTCAGCAACGGGCTGGCCCCGGCCGGCATCGAGTACTACCTGCCGCTGTTCTTCGACGAACTGGCGAGCCTGTTCGACTACCTGCCGGCGAGCACCGTGTGCCTGATGAGCGAGGGCGTAGAGCACGCCGCGGCGAGTGTCGACGAGCAACTCGCCAGGCGCTACGAGGACCGTCGCCACGATCTGGAGCACCCGCTGCTGCCGCCCGCCAGGCTGTACCTGTCGGCGGCGCAAACCGTCGGCGAGCTGCGTGAGCGCAGCGCCATCACGCTGCGTGCCGCCGAGGAGGCGCAGCAGCCGTGCCTGAACTTCTCGAGCGCGCTGCCGCCGCGGCTGCCGGTCAATCCCCGCCTCGAGCGGCCGCTCTCCCAGTTGCAGCGCCACCTCGCCGAGTCGACGCACCGGGTGTTGTTCGTGGCCGAGTCCGCGGGTCGGCGCGAGACGCTGTTCGACCTGCTGCACGGCAACGACATCCGCCCGGTGAGCGTCGCCGGCTGGCGCGCATTCGCCGACGGCGAGGAGCCGCTGGCAATCACGGTCGACCCGCTCGAGCACGGCTGCGAGTTGCCCGCCGCGCGGCTCTCGGTCATCACCGAGGAGCAGATCTTCGGCGACCAGGTGCGCCAGACGCGCCGCCGCCGCCAGGCGGTGCGCGAGGCCGAGGCGGTCATCGCCAACCTGAGCGACCTGCGCGAAGGCGCCCCGGTGGTGCACATCGACCACGGCGTCGGGCGCTACCGCGGCATGACGAACCTGACCGTCGGCGACCTCGAGACCGAGTTCCTCACGCTCGAGTACGCCGGCGGCGACAAGCTCTACGTGCCGGTCGCCTCGCTCAACCTCGTCGGGCGTTACACGGGCGCCGACAGCGAGGCCGCGCCGCTGCACCGCCTCGGCGGCGAGCAATGGGCGAAGATCAAGCGGCGCGCGGCGCAAAAGGCGCACGACGTCGCGGCGGAGTTGCTGGAGATCCACGCGCGGCGTGCGGCGCGCCAGGGCGAGTCGCTCGCCGTCGACGACGCGGCCTACCAGAGTTTCTGCGCCGGCTTCCCGTTCGAGGAAACGCCCGACCAGGAACAGGCCATCGACGCCACCGTCGCCGACCTGCGCGCGCCACGCCCCATGGACCGGGTGGTGTGCGGGGACGTCGGCTTCGGCAAGACCGAGGTCGCCATGCGGGCCGCGTTCGTGGCGGTCGAGGCCGGCCGGCAGGTCGCGCTGCTGGTGCCCACCACGTTGCTGGCCCAGCAGCACTACCAGAATTTCCGCGATCGCTTCGCCGAGTGGCCGGTGCGCATCGAGGCGTTGTCGCGCTTCCAGGCCGGCAAGGAGCACACCGCCATCCTGGCCGACCTGGCCGCCGGGCGCGTGGACATCGTCATCGGCACGCACAAGCTGCTGCAGAAGTCGGTCGCGTTCAAGGACCTCGGCCTGGTGATCGTCGACGAGGAGCACCGCTTCGGCGTCCGCCACAAGGAACGGCTGAAGGCGCTGCGCGCCGAGGTCGATCTCCTGACGCTGACCGCGACGCCGATCCCGCGCACGCTCAACATGAGCCTCGCCGGGCTGCGCGACCTGTCGATCATCGCCACCCCGCCCGCGCACCGCCACGCCATCAAGACCTTCGTCGGCGAGTGGAGCAACGAGGTGATCCGCGAGGCCTGCCAGCGCGAGCTGGCCCGCGGCGGGCAGGTCTACTTCGTGCACAACGAGGTCAAGAGCATCGAGCGCATCGCGCGCGAGCTCGGCGAGACGGTGCCCGAGGCGACGTTGCGCATCGCGCACGGACAGATGCCGGAACGCGAGCTCGAGCAGGTCATGCTCGATTTCTATCACCAGCGCTTCAACGTGCTGGTGTGCACCACCATCATCGAGAGCGGCATCGACGTGCCGAGCGCCAACACCATCCTGATCAATCGCGCGGACAAGCTCGGCATGGCGCAGCTGCACCAGCTGCGCGGGCGCGTCGGGCGCTCTCACCACCGCGCCTACGCCTACCTGTTCGCGCCGCCCCCGACGCTGATCAGCGCCGATGCGCAAAAACGCCTCGAAGCGGTCGAGTCGCTGGAGGACCTCGGCGTTGGCTTCACCCTGGCGACGCACGACATGGAGATCCGCGGCGCCGGCGAGTTGCTCGGCGAGGAGCAGAGCGGGCAGATCCAGGAGGTGGGGTTCGCCCTCTACGCGGAGCTGCTCGAGCGCGCCGTGCGGGCGCTGCGCAGCGGTGCGGTGCCGGACCTCGACGCCCCGTTGCGCGATGACTGCGAGGTAGAACTGCGCCTGCCCGCACTGATCCCTGCGGACTACATCCCCGACGTTCACGCCCGCCTGATCCTCTACAAGCGCATCGCGGGCTGCACCGAGGCGAGCCAGCTCGACGAGCTGCAGGTCGAGCTGATCGACCGCTTCGGGCTGTTGCCGGACCCCGCGCGCACGCTGCTCGAGGTGGCGCACCTCAGGCTCGATGCACTCGCACTCGGCATCCGGCGCGCCGAAGCGCACGCGGGCGGCGGGCGGCTGGTGTTCAACGCCAAGCCGAAGGTGGACATCGGCCGGATCGTGGCGCTGGTACAATCCGACAGCCGCTACCAGTTCGCCGGAGCCGACACCTTGCGATTCACCGCCGATCTCGCCGATGGCGCCGAGCGCGTCGCGTTCGTGAAGACGCTGCTCGGCAAGCTGTGCGGGGAAACGGCCTGATGCGCCGGCTCGCCGCGTTGGCACTGGCGGCGCTGCTGTACGCGCCGCCGGCACCGGCGCAGCAGGGTAGCGGCGCCACCGCGACCGTCGCGCAGCCCGACGACTACGAGATCGAGCTGATCGTGTTCAGCCACCGTCGGGCGCTGGTGGCCTCCGAGCGCTGGCCCGCCCAGGTGCTCGCGCCGGACGTCGAGGGCGCCGTCGAGCTGGACGCCGCGCGAGACGACGGTGCCGAGGCCGCCGGGGGCGGCGGCGTGCGGGCGGTCGCACCCTCGCGGCTGCTGGCCCAGGCGGAGCGCCTGCGC
>JBFJWO010000027.1:0-18557 GCA_041623575.1 Gammaproteobacteria bacterium | reverse complement strand
TCGGCCTGGCGCACGAAGACCATGGCCTCGGGATCGAGACCGTCCTCCTCGAGCTGGCGGCGCGCCGCTTCCTCCAGCTCGGCGAACACGCCGGCGATGCGCCCGATGTCCGCCTGCGAGACCAGTTGCAGCTCGGTGCGGCTGAACTCGTACCTGAGATCGGCCGTCAGCAAGCCGATCGCCGAGGTCAGGCCGGGATACGGCGGGACGATCACCCGCGGGATGGACAGCTCCGCGGCGATCTCGCAGGCAAACAGGGGTCCCGCCCCGCCGAACGCCACCAACGCGAAATCGCGCGGGTCGTAGCCCTTGCGCACGCTGCTCTCCTCGATCGCGTGCACCATGTTGTGGGTCAGTATCCTGATCGCACCGAGCGCCGCTTCCTCCACGCTCATGCCGAGCGGCCGGGCGAGCGCACGCTCCACGGCGCTGTGCGAGAGCGCGGGATCGAGCGGCAGGCGCCCGCCGAGAAAGTTCTCCGCGTTGACCCGCCCGAGCACGAGCAGGCAATCGGTGGCGGTCGGCTCCGTGCCGCCGCGCCCGTAGCAGCACGGGCCGGGGTCGGCGCCGGCACTGCGCGGGCCGACCTGGAACTGCCCGCCGGCGTCGACGTAGGCGATCGAGCCGCCGCCGGCGCCGATGGTATCCACGTCCGCCATGGGCACCATGGCGTGGTAGTCGCCGATGCGCGTGTCGAGCAGGTGCTTCATGCGCATACGCCCGCCCGGCGCGACCCCGATGTCCGCCGAGGTGCCGCCGACGTCGAGGCTGATCACGTCGAGCGCGCCCGCCGAGCGGCCCACCCAGATGCCGCCGAGCAGGCCGCCGACCGGACCCGACATCAGCAGCGAAACGGGACGCTCGGTGGCGCCGCGGGCGGTCGCGGAACCGCCGTTCGACTGCATCAGGTGCAGCTCGGTATCGACCCCGCACTCGCGCAGCCCGGCGTCCAGGCGTTCGATGTAGCCGGCCGTCCGGGGCCCGACGTAAGCGTTGAGGCAGGCGGTGGAGAACCGCTCGTACTCCCGGTACTGCCCGACCACCTGGTGACTGGCGGTGACGAAGGCATCCGGGTGCTCCTCGCGCACGATCTCGGCCGCGCGCAGCTCGTGCACGGGGTTGAGAAACGACATCATGAAACACACCGCGATCGCTTCCACGCCCTCGGCACGAAGCTCGCGCGCGGCCGCGCGCACACCGTCCTCGTCGAGCGGTATCGCCACCTCGCCGAGCGGCCCGTTGATGCGCTCGGCGACCGTCAGGCGATAGCGGCGCTGCACCAGGGGGTGTTTCTGCCAGGGCAGTTCCAGCTGCACGCTGAAATTGTAGGGGCGCTTGTGCCGGGCGATATGCAGCACGTCCCGGAACCCCGCGGTCGTGATCAGCCCGGTGCGCGCGCCGGCGTGCTCGATGATGATGTTGGTGGCGATCGTCGTGCCGTGCATGAAGTAGCCGATCGCGGCCGGCGCCACACCCGCTTCGCCGGCCAGCTCGACGAGGCCGGCGACCGTCGCCTGCGCGGGGTCGTGCACGCTGGTCGGCAGCTTGTTGACGGCGATCGCGGACGTTGCGTCGTCGATCAGGACCAGATCGGTGTGCGTGCCCCCGACGTCGGCCCCTACCCTGATCATCGCGCTGTGAGCGTCGCCGGCACTAGATGACCAGCAGGTCCACCAGTCGGCCCACGTCGTCCAGGCGGTCCAGCGCCCAGATCCGCTCGACGATGGCCTGGCGTTCCGCGCGGTTCGTGATCGTGTCGCTGTTCAGGGCGTGGAACTTCTCGACGATCTGCTCGTCGGCGGGCCCGCGCAGGATGTCCTGCTCGGTCCACTGGATGTGCGCGACGTGGGTCGTGCCGGAACGATCCAGCGCTTCCAGCCGGCAGTTGCGAACCGCGGGGGTCTGCGCGGAGAACTCCTCGCTGATCTCGGCCTCGGTACGTTCGATGAGGCCCAGCACGTCCGCGTCGAGAAACCGCCCGCGGCTGAAGCTCTCCGGCGTCACCCGGCCGTCGGCCAGGGCGAGCGCGACGGCGACGGGCATCGAATGATCGGCGGTCTCGCGGGTCTGCGGCCGCCACAGCTCGGGGTCCTCTATGGCTCCCTTGTACGCGGACTTGTAGGTGATCAGGCGCAGGCGCTCGATCTCCTCGGGCGCTACCCTGGCGCGCAGTTCGAGCGCCGTGTCCACCGGCAGCTGGCAGGAGTCGCGCACCGGGTACTGCTTGATGTTGGTCTGCGCGATCGCGAACAGGTCCCCCTCGCGCGCGAACGGCACGACCTCGTAAGCGCGACCCAGGGTCTGCTGCCAGAGCCCGAACACGCCGTCGAAGGCCTCGTACGGCCCGCTCATGCCCTCCTGTGCCAGCCGTGCCGCGAACACGCCCTGGCGCGCGCCGTTGGCCGCCGCGCAGCCCTTCCACATCGAAAGCTCGCCGGCGCGGGTCTGATAGGTGCACAGGTTCGGGATCACCGCCAGCGACAGCGCGTGTTGCATCGCGACGGCGTCGAGCCCCATCAGCCGCCCGCAGGCGAGCGCGCAGGCCATGACCCCCGGCACGGGCTGGTCCCAGCCGTTGTCGTTGAAAGGCACCGAGTCGACGAAGCGCGCTTGCAGCTCGTAGGAGATCGTCAGGGCCAGCATGAAGTCACGACCGCTGCAGCCCAGCCACTCCGCTACCGCCAGCACGCCGCTCAGGTTGTCCGACGGGTGGCTGCCGTCGACCGTGCGGTGGGTGTCGTTGATATCGAGAAAGCGCACCATGGTCCCGTTGACGAACGCCGCCGTCTCCGGCGTGGTCGCCACCTGGCTGCCGAACACACGGGCGGCCGGACCGGCGGCCACGGGTTGCGCCAGCTTGCGCGCGATGCGCGAGGTCGGCGCGGTGTAGGCGGCCAGCGCGCCGCCGATGGTATCGACGATCCTGCGTTTCGCGTGGTGCACGGTCGCCGCGGACAGCTCGCCGAACTCGAGCTGCATCGCGTAGTCGATCATGCGCCGTTCCAGGTCCCCCATGCGCTTGCTCCCCGTCCCCGATCAGAACAGCCGACCGACGCTGGCGACCCCGCCGTCGGCCGTCAGTATCGTACCCGAAACGTAGCTCGCGGCATCGGAGGCGGCGAACACGATGAGGTTGGCCAGCTCCTGCGGCGTGCCGGCGCGCCCCATGGGCAGCGGCGCGGCCAGCTCGGTCCAGCGTTCCGGGTCGCCGGTGCGATCGGCCGCCTTCTTGCGCATCAGCTTCTCCAGGCGCTCGGTGGCGGTCGGCCCCGGGTTGACCCCGACCACCCGCACCCCGTGTCGGGGGCTGACCCCGCCGAGCGCCCGCGTGAAGCCCATCAGGCCGGTGTTGGCGAGCGTCGCCAGGATGATCTCGGGGTCCGGGCGCTCACCGCAGTTGCCGATCACGTTGACGATCACCCCGCTGCGCCGCTCCTTCATGGCGAGGTAGATCTCCCGGGTCAGGTTGACCGTCGCGAACACCTTGAGATCGAAGCCGGCGCGCCAGAGGGCGTCGTTCACTTCCTCGATCGGCCCGCTCGGCAGCGCGCCCGCGTTGTTGATCAGGATGTCGACGTCGCGGCAACGCCGCGCGAGCTCCAGCACGTTCTCGGTCAAGGCGAGGTCGAGCGCGTGCAGCTCGACCGTCACCGGCGCCTCCTCCCCGATCCGGCGTCTCGCCGCCTCCAGGTCTTCGAGGGTACGTGCCGCCAGGTGCAGGTTGCACCCGGCCCTCGCGAACTCGAGCGCCGTCGCCAGCCCTATGCCCTTGGAGCCTCCCGTGACGAGGGCCGTGCGCCCCTCGAGATTCAGTTCCATCGCCGTTTCCCCGTGCTAAGGCGCGCGCGTACGCGGTGCCGGTGAGTCCCGCCCATCGCTCACTCCACGAATCCCGCCAGGCGGGGGATCGCCAGGGTCACCGCGGGCACGAACACGACCAGCAGCAGGACGGCGAGCTCCGCGGCGAGAAAGGGCAGCACCGCGACCGTGGTGCGCTCGACGCTGACCCTGGCGATGGGCGAGACGATGAACAGCACCAGTCCCAGCGGCGGCGTGATGATGCCGAGCAGCAGCCCCATCATCAGGAACACGCCGAACTGGATCGGATGCATCCCCAGTCCTTCCACGGCGATCGGCATGAGCAACGGCCCGAGGATGATCATGTTGGCCAGCGCGTCCATGAAGGTCCCGACCACCAGGAAGAAAGCGATGATGATCAGGAAAAGGAGCACGCGACTGTCGGTCAACGCCAGCATCCATTCCAGGATCTGCTGCGGTACCTGGTAGAAGGTGAGCAGGCGGCTGAACACGATCGCCGCGGCCACGATCAGCAGCGCCGAAGCGGTCACCCTGGCGGTGGCGACCAGCGACAGCCAGAAGTTGGAGAACGTGAGCTTGCGATAGTACAGCGCGCCGATGAGCAAGGTGTAGAGCACTGCCACCGCGCCGGCCTCGGTGGGTGTGAAGACCCCCGACAGGATGCCGCCCAGGATCAACACCGGGACGAGCAACGCCGGGGTGCCGCGCAGCGTGCCCGCGGCGACCGACTTGAAACCCTCGAACGGGTGGACCTCGCCGTAGCCCCGCGCGACGCAGAAGACATAGGCCGTGATCATCAGGAACACGCCGACCAGCACGCCCGGGAGGATGCCCGCCGCGAACAATCCGCCGATGGATATCTGCAGCTGCCCGCCGACGATGATCAGCGGGATGCTGGGCGGTATCACTGCACCGATCACCGCGCTGGCACCGGTCACCGCGGCCGAGAACGCCCGCGGGTAACGTTCCTTGATCATCGCCGGAATCAGGATCGGGCCGATCGAGGCGGCGTCGGCCAGCACCGAGCCCGAGATGCCCGCGAAGAACATGCTGGTGACGATGTTGACGTGCGCCAGCCCGCCCTTGATCCAGCCGACCAGCAGGCGTGCGACCTCGATCAGGCGCTGCGTCAGCTCGCAGCGATTCAACAGCTCGCCGGTCAGCACGAACATCGGCAGCGCCAGCAACGCGAAGGTGTCGAGGCCGGCGAACATTTCCGTGACCACGATCAGCGGCGGGATGGTCGTGCCCGAGAACAGCAGGAAGAACACCGAAGCCAGGCCGAGGCTGAACGCGATGGGCACGCCCAGCACCAGGAAGATCACGAACGGCAGGAACAGCCATGGACCGATCAGCTCCATCGACGGTATTCAGCGTCGCTGTCCACCGGTGCCGCTACTCGAAATCACGATCGACGATATCCAGCGACTCGGCCTCGCCCCGGTACAGGCGGATCGAGTCGCTGACGATGCTGAGCACCGCGAGCAGGGCCATGAAAAAGGCGCCGACCGGAATCGCCAGCTTCACCCAGCGCGTGGAAATGCCGATGCTGGGCGAGGTCGCGTGGAACGTCCCGCCGAACACCTCGATGCCGTAGTAGGTGAGGGTCAGGAGGAACAGCAGTGCCAGCACTTTGCTGAGCAGCAGCGGGTAGGCCCGCAGCCGCGACGGGAGCATGCGCACGAAAGTAAAGATGCTGATGTGCCGCCAGTGACGCAGTAACCCGATGGCGCCGATGAACACCATCCACACCAGCCCCCACACGGCGAGTTCCTCCGACCACTGCAGCGAGTCGTTCAGCACGTAGCGAAAAAAGACCTGCGCGAGCATCACGGCCAGCACGGTCGCGGCGAGCAGACCGGCCACCAGGTCGGCGCCGAGATCGATGAGATCGGCGAAGCGGTTGAGGGGGTCCCGAGACCCCCTCGCTACCTTGCTCACGCGTGGATTCGCCTGCGCCAGCCGATCCTTCGGGATGCGGCTTCAGCGCTTCAGCGCATCGCCACCATGCGCTCGATGACGGACTTGTCGATCGACCCGCCGTGGCTCTCCCACACCGCCTCGCCGGCCGAGCGCCATTGCCGGGTCTCGGCGGCGCTCGGCTGATAGATGCTCATGCCGGCTTCGGTGAGCTTCGCCTTGTACTCGTCCTCCAGCGACCGGTCCTGCGCATTGGCCTCGTCGGCCGCCATCTGCGCCGCCTGCATGAACGGCCCCTTCATGTCGTCCGGCATCGCGTTGAAGGTGTTGATGTTCATCACCTGGAACTGCACGGCGAAGATCGCCTTGACCTCGGTGGCGTACTTGAGCACTTCGTGCATCTTGAACAGGTAGGTCCAGATCGGCTGCACGTGAAAGCCGTTGACGACCCCGCTCTTGAGCCCGTTGTAGGTCTCGGTCCACGGCAACGGCGTCGGGTTGCCGCCCCAGTTCCTGATCAGCTGGATGCTGAGCGGCGAACGCGTGGTGCGGAACTTGAGGCCCTGCACCGCGCCCGGGTCCGGCAGCGGGCGAACGTTGTTCCACAACAGCCGGTAGCCGCCCGCCCCAACGGGCGGCAGCACCTTGACCGGCACGTTCTGTTCGAACTTCGCGGCCTGCTCTTTCCACAGATCCGAGTGGAAGAGGCGCGAAGCCATGTCCCAGTCGGTGAAGGCGTACGGCAGGTCGACGAATTCGAACTCCTTGGAGAACACGGAGAACTGCGCGGTGGTGTTGCTGGTGATGTCGATGAAACCGGTCTGCACCGCCTCGAGTTGCGACACGTCGGTGCCCAGGGTCGACGTCGGGTGGATCTGGAACTCCATCTCGATGTCGAATTTCTCCTTCAGGATCTCCGGGATGCGCGAAACCGAGTTGTAGGACGGGTCACCCGGCTTGGCGTTGAGGCCGGCGACGATCGGCTTGAGGAAACGTTTCGCCTGCGCCGAGCGGATCAGCCCCGGCGCCCCGAACGCCGCGCCGCCGGCGGCCACGGCCGTGCCCTTGAGGAGCTGGCGGCGAGTCAGCCCGGGCCGGCGTTGTCGATTGTCACTGCGTTGCGTGCTCATCGTTGTACTCCTCCTGCGACGGTCGTTCTCGGTGTGGCCAGGGCGCCGGCACCACCGCAATGCGCGAGTCGGCGGCCGCGGCCTTTGTCGAATTGCCGTTCGGCGATGGTCCCAAAACGGTTGGCACAATGCAATTGTATTCGCCAGCTTGCACGCAAGCGTTCGGCGACGATCGCGTGACCGGCCGTTACTCGCCCGCGCTCGGTAGCAACGGGATGATGTGTGGTCAGTCCATCCGCAGCCCCCCGTTGACCGCCAGCACCGTGCCGGTCGTGAAAGCGGCGTCCTCGCCCAGCAGGTAGAGCGCCGCCGCGGCGATCTCCCGCGGTGCGGCGAAACGCCGCAGCGGCGTGGCGTCCAGCAACGCCTGGCGGCGCCGCGGCGGGTGGCTCGCGAGCATCGGCGTGTCGACCGCGCCCGGGGCGATGCAGTTGGCGGTGATCCGGCGCGCGGCGAGCTCCTGCGCGAGCGACTTCGTCAACGCCTCCACGCCACCCTTGGACGCCGCGTACGCCGGACCGGTGATCCCGCCACCGGTCTTGCCGGCCGTTGACGACAAAGTCACGATGCGCCCGCCGTCGACCAGCCAGTCCCGCGCGGCGAGGCAGCAGTGAAAGGTTCCGCTCAGATTGACGTCCAGCACCTGGCGCCACCGCGCTGCGGTGAGCTCGCCGAGCCCGTGCGTGTCGACGACGCCGGCGGCGACGACCAGCCCGTAGAGACCGCCGGCGTGTTGCCGGGCCGCGCGAAATGCCTCGCTCACCGATTCGACGTCGGCAACGTCGCACGGCAATCCGATCACGCCGCGCTCGCGCGCCAGACGCTCCAGCGCCGGCGCGTCGCGGTCCATGCAGAGCAACGAGGGATAGCCGCTATCGAGCGCGTGCGCGACGATGGCCGAGCCGATGCCGCCGGTGGCGCCCACCACGCAAACCCACTTGCCCGGTTCGTTCATCGCGCTCACCTCGTGCAAGGCCCGCCCGCGGCTGCGCAAACGCTCACGATCGAGCGGGCTCGTCGAGACCGGCGCGAGGCAGCGGCCGCTCTGCCGCCGCACCGGCGCCGGCGATGCGCCCGAACACGATGCACTCCGCGGTATTGCTGCCGCCCTCGTAGACGAACCCGAACATCGAGCCGAACTCGCCGGCGCTGTACAGGCGCGGGATCGGCTCCCCGCCGGGCGCCAGCACCTGCGCCCGGTGATCACGGCGGGCGCCGCCCAGGGTGTTGGGTCCGCCCGGCCACTGGATCATCTCGTAGTAAGGCGGCGTATCGATGGGCACCAGCGAGTGCGCAACGCGTCCGAAATCGTCGTCCTTGCCGTCGCGGCAGAAACGGTTCCACCTCGACACGCTGTCGAGCAGCGCCCGCTTCGGCACCTCGATCGCCTCGGCGAGTTCGCCCAGGGTGTGCGCGCGACGGATCCAGCCCTTGTCGATCTCGCGCGAATTGTCCGCGCTCCAGTCGTACAGCCTGATCGGGCCGGTAGCGCCGGTCGTACCCCCCAACGGCCCTTCGCGCCGCGTCTTCTCGTCGAAGACCATGTGAAAGGGAATGCGCGGAAAGATACCGCGCACCGGGTCGAAGTGCATCAGTTGCCAGTAGAAGATGTGCGGCTTGTAGATCTCCTGCGTGAACCGGCGCCCGTCGCGGTCGACGAACACGAAGGCATAGGACGGCCCGAACTGCGGGATCGGGGTACCGTCGCGATAGCGCGAGCCGCCCGCGTAGGCGCGGTTCCAGGGGTAGACGGTGAACGCGTGCGGCGCGTCGGGCCACCAGGCCGTCGCACGACCCACCACGTTGTTCATGTGCCACAGGTCCGCCCCGGCCTGCAGCGCCATGCGCACCCCGTCGCCCGTGTTGGCGGGATTGCCGTAGAAGCGAAACGGCCAGATCCGCAGGTAGGAAGCCTGCATGGTGAGATCGAACTCGAAACCGCCCGGACACAGCACGACGGCACGCCGCGCCCTGATGAATAACGGCCCGGCGGGCGTGTCGGCCCTGACACCGATCACCTCGCGTGAGCCGGCGCGCTGCACCAACTCCGTCGCCCGCGTGGCGTAGCGGACGTCGACCGAGCGCGCCAGGACATTGCGTGCGAGGCAGGCGAACCAGCCCCAGCCGGCCTGCGGGTTGTGAACACGCCGCGTCGCCGAGGCACCGGGCAGTTCGGGGAACTCGGGGCCGCCGTAGCGCCCGGCCGTGGTGCCGCCGTCGGCGCCGGCCAGCTCGAATACCTCACCGCCGGCGAGACCGCGCAGCCAGCGATGGACGTCGACGACACCACGTGCCCAGGTGCGCACCATCTCGTCGGGCACATCGTCGATGCCGTAGAGCCGGTTCATCGCTTTCTGGTAGCGGTACGCGGCGTCCGCGTCGTGCGGGCAGTAGATGAGCGCCGCCGACATGCGACTGTTCGGCGTGTGCCGGACCTCCGCGATCCGACCGTCGTCGCTCACGACGTCGTGCGGCTGCTTTTCGATGATCGTGACCTGCGCACCCGCATCGGCGGCGGTGATCGCAGCCGCCGCCCCCGCGGCGCCAAAGCCGACCACCACGACGTCGGCCTCGGCCGTACGCGGCCGGGCGTCGGGACTGTCAGGTGCCGCCGATGCCATACTCGCTTCGTCTCGCGCGTCCTATACCCGTCGCCGGTGGCGGTGCGTGCGCACCGCTCGCGAGCGGCGCACGCCGGCTGGCGTTCGTCGTCCCTCGTCGCCCGCACAACGTCGCGGCCGCGTTTTGACAGCGGCGTCGACGCCAGCGCATCATTCTCCGCGAGGAGGCGCCGCATGCCAAGGCATTACGTCAAGGACACCACGGAGTTCACCCACCTGCCGGCCGGCGTCGAGTACCCGTTGCACAAGCAGACCGGGTTCCTCACGCCCAACGACAGGTTCTTCGTCTGCAGCGCCGGCGACACCGTGGCGTTGGACGCGGCCAGCTGGCGGCTGACCATCGAGGGTGACGGCGTGGCGCGACCCCTCTCGCTCGGCTACGACCAGTTGCAGGCGATGGAGCAGACGACGGTGCCGGCCCTGCTCGAGTGCGCCGGCAACCACCGGCGCCTGTTCCAGGACGTGCTCGGCGAGCGCCTCGACAAGCGGCCCGACATCACGGAAGTCCTGTGGGGCCTCGGCGCCGTCGGCATGGCCGAGTGGCGCGGCGTCAGACTGCGCGACCTGTTGACCCGGGCCGGCGTCGACGCCGCCGCGATCCACGTCTGCCCGATCGGACACGACAAGGGCATCGCCGCCGAGCAACGCATGCAGTGCCCCATGCCGCTCGCCAAGGCGATGGACCCGGACACGTTGATCGCGCTCGCGATGAACGGCGAGCCGCTGCCGCCGGATCACGGTTTCCCGGCGCGGGTGATCGTCCCGGGATGGGTCGGCACCTACAGCGTGAAGTGGCTCGACCGCATCGAGGTGTCGATGACGCACCGCTGGGTGCCCCGCAACACCGAGTACTACGTGCTGCGGGGCGAGCACTGGCCGGAGAAAGACTATGCGCCGGCGCGCGGTGCACCGATCACGGCGCACACTATCAAGAGTTCGCTGGCGCTGCCGTGGCCGGCCACGCTGCGCGCCGCACGCCAGGTGATCAGCGGCTACGCGCGCTCGCCGGATGCGTGTATCCGCCGCGTCGAGTGGAGCGACGACGACGGGCGAACCTGGCGGGAGGCCGACATCGTATCGCCGAACCTGCGCTACGCCTGGGTCCGGTTCTGCTTCGAGTGGACGGCGGCGCCCGGCGATCACACGCTGATGACCCGCGCATTCGACGACAAGGGCCGCTCACAACCGGAGCGGGTGCCGTTCAACATCGGCGGCTACGCCTTCAACATGATCCACCCGCACCCGGTGGAAGTCCTCGCCTGAGCGCGGGCGAGACCGCGCGACGATGGCGAGCGCCCGGATCGCAGCGGCCACGCGCAGGAAATGACACCTGCCGCCATCGCCGCCGCGGTAGAGTTGCTCGCCGAGCTGCGCCTGCCCGGTGTGCGCGATGCGCCCATCGACGACCTGCCGCCCGCCTGTCGCCCGGCGTCGCTCGCCGATGCGTACGCACTGCAGGCAGCACTGCGGGAACGGCTCGCGCTGACGTTGGGCGCGCCGGTGGGCTGGAAGATCGGGTGCACCACCCCGGTGATGCAGGACTACCTGGGAATCGACCATCCCTGTGCGGGCACGCTCTACGAGGCCACCACCTTCGAACGCCACGCGACCCTTCGGTTCGCCGACTATTTCCGACTCGGGCTGGAGTGCGAGATCGCCGTGCGCGTCGGCGAGGCGGGCGCCGGCGCGGGCAGCAGCGGGCGCTCGATCGACGCCGTCATGGTCTCGGTGGAGATCGTCGAGCACCGGTTTGCCGATTTCGCCGCGGCGGCCACGCCGAGCCTGGTTGCCGACGACTTCTTCTCGGTCGGCTGTGTGTTCGGCACGCCGCTCGCCCCGGGCGATCTCCCCGACCTCGCCCGGCTCGAAGGCGGATTCAGGGTCGACGCAAAGCCCTGCGGCGGTACCGGGCTCGGGGCGAGCATCCTGGGTCATCCGCTGGCCGCCCTGTCGTGGCTTGCCCGCCACCTGGACGATCTCGGCACGGCGCTGGTGCCCGGTTCGCTGGTCACGCTGGGCAGTGTGGTCAAGACGCTCTACCCGCAGCCCGGCATGCACGTCGAAGCGACGTTTCCCGCGCTCGGAACGGTGACGGTCGAGGTCGACTGATACCGCGCTTGTCGAGCGGGCGCCGGCGCTTCAGTCGTAGACCGTTTGCGCGTACGCCGATCCTGCCAGGACGTCTCTCAGGTCGAGCTCGGCGTTCCTCGGCGGCGTCAGGTCGAGCCTGGTCTCGATCCCGCTGAGATGCGCATCCATCAGCGCGTTCGCCCGGTCGACCTCGCCCCGCTCGATGCACTCGGCCAGTTCCCGGTGCTCGTCGTGCTCGCAGCTCGACGGCACACCCACTTCGTAAGCGGCCGATATCAACGCCGAACGGGCCACCAGTTCGCGCACGAAGTTTCCGATGATCGGCCGCCCGGCGGCGTGCGCGAGCACCAGGTGGAAGTCGCCGCCCGAGCGAACGACTTCCTCGAACCGCTTCGTGCGCCGGGCGCGCCGTTCGACCCGCAGGTGCGCGCGCAGCACGCGAGCGGTTGCCGGATCGTGGCGCTCGGCCAGCAGGCGCACCAGGTAACCCTCGATGACTCGCCGGGCGGCAAACACCTCCCGGGCTTCCTCGACGCTGGGCTCGGCGACGAACGCGCCCTTGTTCGGAACGTGGGTGACGACGCGCTCGTGCGACAGGCGGGCCAGGACCTTGCGCACGCGCGCGCGGCTGACGCGGTAGATGTCGCCGAGCGATTCTTCCTTGAGCTTGGTGCCGGGTGGCAGGCGCTGGCCGATGATGGCCGCGTACAGGTCACGGTAGATGCCGTCGTCGGGCGTTCCGGGATCGCCTGTCGGACGGTTCGCGTGCTCCCGACGTTCCTTCACGCCGGTGCGCTCGATCCAGCGCACGCCCCTGTGCGGGCTCGGCCCGCGCATGGGCGCGGGATGCTGAGCGTAAGTAGTTGAATTCCCTTCGAGTCCAAGGCTGCAAGCATGGCGGCAACGGGCCGAGAGTACTGAGGATTGTCGACAATTTCAATACTAATGTTGACAATCGGCGGACCCGGTGTGAACATCCAGGGCCCGGTTCCGGTTGCCCCGCGGTTGCCGGAACCGGCATCGACGGCGCGCGGGTACCGAAGCGCAGCCCATCGACGGCCCCGCGCGATGACGTCGAAACATCTCGAACGATCGTCAATCAGGAGGGGGAGTCTCACCATGGCCTTTAGCAAACGCACGTCGATCGCCCTGCTCGCGGCGACGCTGGTCCTCGCGGCCGCCTCGGCCGGCGCCGAGACCGAGTTGCGGTTCCTGGGACAGTTCCTGTCGACCCAGAAACATTTCGCCCCGGAGAAAAAAGCGCTGGACGCGGTGGAGGCGAACAACACCGGCGTCAAAGTCATCCGCAACGAGTACAAGTCGCTCGGCCTGCACACCTCGGACGGTCTGCGCCTGGCCCGCTCGGGCACCTTCGACGTGGTCACCGTCCAGATCGGCACGGCGTCGCGCGACGATCCTTTTCTCGAAGGCCTCGACCTGATCGGCGTGTCAACGGACATGGCGACCCTGCGCCAGGCCGTCGACGCCTATCGCGAGGCCTTCGACCAGCGCCTGCGTTCGAAATTCAACGCCACCGTGCTGGCCCTGTGGCCTTTCGGCCCGCAGGTCTTCTACTGCAACCAGCCGATCGAGACGCTGGACGATCTCAAGGGTCTGAAGGTGCGCAGTTTCACGCCGACCATGTCGGCGCTGCTGGAGCACTTCGGCGCGACCGCCGTGACGTTGAGCTTTCCGGAGGTCTATCCCGCCCTGCAGCGCAACGTCGCGAGTTGCGGCGTGACCTCGCCGACCTCCGGGAACACCGGCAAGTGGCCCGAGGTGACCACGCACCAGTTGCCGCTCTCGGTCTCCGGTTCGGTCCAGGGATACTTCGCCAGCCTCGACTGGTGGAACGGCCTGTCCGACGCACAGCGGGCCGGCGTCAAGAAGGCCTTCAGCGACCTCGAGAACGACCTGTGGGATCTGTCCATCACGCTCAACGACGATGCCATGGCCTGCAACACCGGCCAGGCGTCGTGCAAGGAGCACGCGAAGTTCTCGATGAAGCTGGTCGACGTCAGCCCCGCGGACAACGAGCGCGTCAAGGCCGCTTCGCGCCAGGTCGTGCTTCCCGACTGGCTGGCCAAGTGCGAGAAGACCTACGCCGGGTGCTCGAAGATCTGGAACGACACGGTCGGCAAGGCGCGCGGCATCATGGCTTCGCCGAACTAGTCTCCGCGATCGCGCGGGGAGGATGATGCCCGGCAATCCCCACGACACCGGACCGGGGGCGGCTCGCCCCCCCGGCTCGGTGTCGGACGCGCTGCTCGCACCGATGCACGCGCTGCTGAGGGCGATCGCGCTGGTCGCCGGCTACGCGCTGCTGGCGCAGGCCGTGGCCACCTTCATCGAGATCCTGGCGCGCAAGCTGTTCAACTATTCCTTCCAGGGCGTCGACGAGATTGGCGGGTACGTGCTGGCGATCGTCGCCAGCTTCGGCTTCGGCTACGCCGCGATGACCCGCTCGCACACGCGCGTCGATCTGGTGCTGCATCGCGTCGCGCCCGGGATCCGGGCGCTCATCCACCTGCTCGCCACGACCATCCTGGCGCTCATCGCCTGCGGCATGCTCTGGTACGCGCTGCAGGCGTTTCGCGAGACCCTCGCCTACCAGAGCATCGCCAACTCGCCGCTGGAGACGCCCATCTGGATCCCGCAGAGCATCTGGCTGGCCGGCTTCTGCGTGTTCGCGCTGGCCGGGTTGTTCCTCGTCCTGCGGGCCGCGCAACTGTTCGCGCGGCGCGACTACCAGAGCCTGGAGCACGAGGTCGGCACGGCCACGCCGGAGGAGGAGATCGACGCGTTGGCGCACGACCCGGGCGCCGCCGACGGCCCAACGGAACCGCGGAGCTGACGCCGTGATCGGTATCGGCGGCATCGTCATCGGTTTCGTCGTCATCCTCGTCCTGCTCGTGAGCGGGCTGCACGTGGCGGCGGTGATGATCCTGACGGCGATCGGCGGCATCGTGTTCGGGCTCGGTCCGGCGATGCTCGCGAACCTCGGCAACATGATGTGGGCGGAGCTCAACAGCTTCATCCTGACCGCGATTCCACTCTACATCCTGATGGGCGAGATCCTGGTCCACAGCCAGGTCGCCCAACGCATGTACCGGGCACTGGCGGACTGGTTGACGTGGTTGCCGGGCGGCCTGCTGCACACCAACGTCGCCGCCTCGACGGCGTTCGCGGCGATCTCGGGCTCGTCGGTCGCCACCGCGGCGACCATCGGCACGGTCGCCTTTCCGACCTTTCGCGCGCAACGCTACAACGAGAGCTGGGTCGCGGGCTCGATCGCCAGCGGCGCGACGCTGGGCATCCTGATCCCGCCGAGCATCAACCTGATCATCTACGGCGCCATCACCGAGACGTCCATCGGCGCGCTGTTCCTCGCCGGGTTCGTGCCCGGGCTGCTGCTGGCGTTGCTGTTCATGCTGACCATCCTGGTGGCAGCGCTCCTCAAGCCCTCGATCACGGGCGCCGGCGGGGGTCAACTCGGCAAGGACGGACGTATCGCCAGGCTGTTCGACCTGCTGGCACCGTTGTTCATCTTCGTCGTGATCATCGGCGGCATCTACCAGGGCTGGGCCACGCCCACCGAAGCGGCCGCGATCGGCGTCGTGGCATCGCTGCTGCTGGCGCTGATCAATCGCAAGCTGAGCTTCGCCATGCTGCACTCGGTGCTGCTCGGCACGGTAAGGGTGACGGCGATGATCCTGCTGATCCTGACCGGCGCCTTCATCCTCAACTTCTCGATGGGGCTGCTCGGTGTGCCGGAGCAGATTTCGAGCTTCGTCTCCTCGCTCGACGTGGCGCCGCTGACGCTGATCGTCTGCATCGTGCTCTTCTACCTGCTGCTGGGGTGTTTTCTCGACGCCCTGGCCATGATGATCACGACCATCCCCATCATGTTCCCGATCATCCTGCACCTCGGCTACGACCCCGTGTGGTTCGGCGTGTTCGTCGTCATCATGTGCGAACTCGCGCTGCTGACACCGCCGGTCGGCATGAATCTCTACGTCGTCCAGGGTGTGCGCAAGAGCGGGCAGCTGAGCGACGTCATGCGCGGCGTGTTGCCGTTCTTCGGCGCCATTCTCGCGCTGGTGGCGTTGATCACGCTGTTCCCGATGATCGTGCTGTGGCTGCCGCGCGCGGTCGGGCTCTAGGCGCGAGCCATGGCCGCTCGAAAGATCATCCGTGGCGTGCGTGTCCTGTGTTTCGATGACGCCGACACGGAGTTCCCCGAGGCCGACATCCTCATCGAGGGCGAGCGGATCGTCGGCGTGGGGCCGGGTGCCGCGGCGGGCCGCACGGGCGAGGAGGAAATCGACGGCACCGGCAAGCTCGCCATCCCCGGCCTGATCAACGGGCATTTCCATTCGCCGGCGAACCTGCTGAAAGGGTCGCTGCCCGGCCTGCCGCTGGAACTGTTCATGTTGTACGAGGTCCCGCCGCTGACGGAACAGGCACCGCCGGCGCGCCTCGTCTACATCCGCACGTTGCTCGGCGCCATCGAGATGCTCAAGCTGGGCATCACCTCGGTGCAGGACGACGCGTTCTTCGTGCCCCGCCCCGAGCGCGAGTCCATCGACGCCCTGATGCGCGCCTACCAGACTTGCGGGATACGGGCGAGCGTGGCGCTGGATCAGCCGAACGTCGTCGAGTACCTCAAGTACCCCTACCTCGAGGACCTGCTCCCGCCGGCCATCCGCCGGCGCATGGCCCGCGCGCCGATACCGTCGGTCGCAGAACTCACCGCGCTCTATGCCGAGTTCATCGACACCTGGCACGGCGCCGCCGGCGGGCGCCTCGGCGCGGCCGTCTCCTGCTCGGCGCCGCACCGGGTCACGCCCGACTACCTGCAGGCGCTCTCCGAGCTGAGCCGCGCCCGGGCGATCCCGTTCTACGTCCACGTGCTGGAGACGAAACTGCAGCGGGTGTTCGGCGAGCACAAGCTCGAACGCTCGCTGGTCCGCTACCTCGCCGAGCGCGACGTCCTCGACCGTCGCGTCAACCTGATCCACGGGATCTGGATCGACGAGCGGGACATGGCGATGATCGCCGACGCCGGCGCGGTGATCGCCCACAACCCGGTCTGCAACCTGCGACTGGGCAGCGGCATCATGCCGTTTCGCCGCATCCGCGAGTTCGGTATCGACGTGTGCCTGGGCACGGACGAGGCCCTGGCGGACGATTCCGTCAACCTCTGGGCGGCGGCCAAGATGGCCGGCCTGGTCCACAACATCACCGACCCGGACTACCGGCGCTGGCCGACGGCGCAGGAGATACTCCGATGCGTGTTCCAGGGCGGCGCGCGGGCGATGGGTCGGGAGCACGAGATCGGCGTGCTGGCACCGGGGTACCAGGCCGACATCGCGCTGCTCGACCTCGACACGCTCGCTTTCACGCCGCTCAACGACCTGCGCCGCCAGCTGGTCTACTGCGAGAGCGGCTCGTCGGTGGTACTCACCATGGTCGCGGGCGAGGTGGCGATGCGCGACGGCGTGGTCTTCGGCGTCGACGAGGAGGCCGTCAAGCGCGAAGCGCGGGAACTGGCGGCCGAGTACGCCTCCCGCGTCGCCGCGGCGAGCGGGGACGCGCGCGAACTGGAACCCTATTACCGGCAGATGTATTTTCGGGCCGCGGCGCAGGACGTCGGCCTCGAGCGCCGGGCGGTGGCGCCGCGCGCCGACGTTGCCGGCAGCGAGGCCTGACCGATGCTGGCCCATCACGAACGCTACCACTACGTGTCGATACGCGAGCGGCCGCGGTTCCGCTGGCCGAACGGCGCCGGCCTCGCCTGCTACGTGGCACTGAACGTCGAGCACTACGCGTTCGGCGAGGGACTCGCCGAAGACCTGGTCCCCGGCATGACGCAACCCGACGTGTTGAACGCGTCCTGGCGCGACTACGGCACACGGGTCGGCGCGTGGCGCCTGCTCGAGCTGTTCGATTCGCTCTCGCTGCCGTCGACCATCCTGCTGAACAGCGAGGTCTGCGGCCACTGCCCGGGCCTGGTCGCGGCGATGGTCGACGCCGGTCACGAGATCGCCGCGCACGGGCGAACCAACTCCGAGAGCCAGGCAGGGCTGAGCGAGGACGAGGAACGCGCCCTGATCGACAGCGTGACCCGGACCATCGAGGAGGCCGCCGGCGAGCGCCCGCGCGGATGGCTGAGCCCGTGGCTCGCGGAGACCGCGCACACGCCCGACCTGCTGGCCGAGGCGGGCTACGACTACGTTCTCGACTGGTGCGCCGACGATCAGCCGATCTGGCTGGCCACGCGCGGCGCTCGCCTGCTGTCCGTGCCCTACTCCCAGGAGATCAACGACAGTGCCGCGATCATGGGACGCTTCGTCGGCGCCGACCGCTTTGCCGACATGATCATCGACCAGGTCGACGAGATGGTCCGGCAATCCGAGCGTACCCCGCTGGTGCTGGGCGTGGCGATCCATGCCAATATCGTCGGCCAGCCGTTTCGCCTGCGCCAGTTGCGCCGCGCGCTCGAGCACCTGCGCTCGCTGGGCGACGCGGTGTGGGCGACGCGGGCCGTCGACGTCGCGAACTTCGTGCTCGCCAGACCCGCCGAACGCGTCGTCTAGCGCACGCCCTGCCTGGAGGTAGCCCGGTGCGAATCCTGATCGCGAATCCCAACATGACCGAGTCGATGACCGACCTGATGGTCGAGGAGGCGCGCGCGGTGTGCCGCCCGGGCACCGAGATCGTCGGCGTCTCGGCCGACGCCGGCGTCGCCTATATCGCCACGCACAGCGAGATGCTGATCGCCGGTTACGCCTTGCTGGACTGCCTGGCACGTCACTGCCGCGACGTCGACGCCGTCGTCGTGGGCGCGTTCTGCCACTACCTCGTCGCCCCGGCCAAGGAACTGGTGCCGGTGCCCGTCATCGGCCTCGCCGAAGCCGGTATGCGCGCGGCCCAGTTGTTCGGCCGCAGGATCGGGATCGTCGGCATCGGTGGT
>JBFJWO010000026.1:0-18635 GCA_041623575.1 Gammaproteobacteria bacterium | reverse complement strand
TCGAGCAGCAGCGCGATGCGCTCGCGCGCGGTGAGCTTGCCCTTGGCGTGGTGGCGCTCGATGCGTTCGGGGCCGCCGCCGAGACGCGCCGCCTGGCGCTTTTCCTCCAGGCGTTGAATGATTTCATGCATAGAGGTGTCCGCTCGCTTCGGCCGCTGGCGTGGCGGCCGCTTGGTCTTGTTTCAGGCCGCCCGGCGCCGCTGCTCCAGCAACTCGAGCACTTCGCGCGCGGCCTGCGGGATGTTCGTACCCGGCCCGTAAATCGCTGCCACGCCCGCGGCGCGCAACGCCTCGTGGTCCCGTGGCGGGATCACACCGCCGCAGACTACCACGATGTTGTGGGCGTTGGCTTCGCGCAGGCCATCGAGCACCTGCGGCACCAGCGTCTTGTGCCCGGCCGCCTGGGAGGAGATGCCGATCACGTGCACGTCGTTCTCCAGGGCCTGGCGTACCACTTCCTCCGGGGTCTGGAACAACGGCCCGATGTCCACGTCGAAACCGATGTCGGCGAACGCGGTGGCGATCACCTTGGCGCCCCGGTCGTGTCCGTCCTGGCCGAGCTTGGCCACCAGCATGCGCGGGCGCCGGCCTTCGTCCTCGGCGAAGGCGGCGACCTTGGCGACGATCGCCTCGAAGGCCTCGTCGCCGGCGTAGGAAGCGCCGTAGACGCCCGACACGCTGGAGGTCTCGGCACGGTGGCGGCCGAACACCTCCTCTAGCGCATCGCTGATCTCGCCCACGCTGGCACGCGCATGCGCCGCTTCGATGGCGTGCTCCAGCAACGCGCCCCTTTCCTCGCGGGCGGCCTGTTGCAGGGCGGCGAGCGCCGCCGCGGTGCGCGATTCGTCGCGGGCCTCGCGTACGGCGCGCAGGCGGGCCAGTTGCGCTTCGCGCACCGCGCTGTTGTCGATGTCGAGCACGTCGACATCGGTGTGCTCGTCGCTGCGAAACGCGTTGACCCCGACGATGACCTCCTCGCCGCGATCGATACGTGCCTGGCGCACGGCCGCCGCTTCCTCGATGCGCAGCTTCGGCAGTCCCTGCTCCACGGCGCGGGTCATGCCGCCGAGCGCTTCGACCTCGTCGATGAGCTTGCGCGCCTCGACCACCAGGCTGTTGGTGAGGCTTTCGAGGTAGTACGAGCCGCCCAGCGGGTCGACCACGTGCGTGATACCGGTCTCCTCCTGCAGGATCAACTGGGTGTTGCGCGCGATGCGCGCGGAGAAGTCGGTCGGCAGCGCGAGCGCCTCGTCGAAGGAGTTGGTGTGCAGCGACTGGGTACCGCCGAGCGCGGCGGCCAGCGCCTCGACGGTGGTGCGCACGATGTTGTTGTAGGGGTCGAGCGCGGTCAGGCTGACGCCGGAAGTCTGGCAGTGGGTGCGCAACATCATCGAGCGCGGGTCGCTCGGCTCGAACAGTTCCTGCATCAGGCTCGCCCACAACACGCGCGCCGCGCGCAGCTTGGCGATCTCCATGAAGAAGTTCATGCCGATCGCGAAGAAGAACGACAACCGCGGGGCGAACTCGTCCACCTGCATGCCGGTGGCGAGCGCCGCGCGCACGTATTCCACGCCGTCGGCGAGGGTGAACGCCAGTTCCTGCACGCAGGTCGCGCCCGCTTCCTGCATGTGGTAGCCGGAGATGGAGATGGGGTTGAAGCGCGGCATCTCGCGCGCGGTGTAGGCGATGATGTCGGCCACGATGCGCATCGAAGGCGCCGGCGGGTAGATGTACGTATTGCGGACCATGAACTCCTTGAGGATGTCGTTCTGCAGGGTCCCGGCGAGATCGCGGCGGCGCACGCCCTGTTCCTCGGCGGCGGCGATGAACATCGCCATGACCGGCAGCACGGCGCCGTTCATGGTCATCGACACCGAAATGCGCTCGAGCGGGATGGCGTCGAACAGCGCCTTCATGTCCTCGATGGTGTCGATGGCCACCCCCGCCTTGCCGACGTCGCCGACCACGCGCGGGTGGTCGGAGTCGTAGCCGCGGTGGGTGGCGAGGTCGAAGGCGATCGACAGCCCGGTCTGCCCGCCGGCGAGGTTGCGGCGGTAGAAGGCATTCGATTCCTCGGCGGTGGAGAAGCCCGCGTACTGGCGCACGGTCCACGGCCGCCCGGCGTACATGGTGGCCCGCGGCCCGCGCAGGAACGGCGCGAACCCGGGCAGCGAGTCGACGTGCTCCAGCGCGGCCAGGTCCTCGGCGCTGTAGAGCGGTTTGACCACGATGCCTTCCGGCGTCGGCCACTCGAGGTCCTCGAGCGTCCCGCCACGGCACTCCGCGCGGGCCCGCTCTCGCCAGGCATCGAGGTCGGCGGCTGGTCGGTCTTGCATGGGCGGGCTCCTGGGGACTGGGGCGGCGCGGGTGTGCGCGAGGCGCGCCGTCAGCGGCGCGCCGGGCCGTATCCGAGTTTCGCCAGCGCAGCCTCGATCTCGCCGAGGATGGCCGGGTCGTCGATGGTCGCCGGGACCTTGAATTCCTGCTGGTCGGCGATCTTCTGCATGGTGCCGCGCAGGATCTTGCCCGAGCGCGTCTTGGGCAGGCGGGCCACGACCGCGGCCTGCTTGAACGCCGCCACCGGGCCGATCTGCTCGCGCACCATGCGTACCGCCTCGGCGACGATCTCCGCGGCCGGGCGCTCCACGCCGGCCTTGAGCACCAGCAGGCCCAGGGGCAGCTGGCCTTTCAACGCGTCCTCGACCCCGAACACCGCGCACTCGGCGACGTCCGGGTGCTCGGCCAGCACTTCCTCCATCGCCCCGGTGGACAGCCGGTGACCGGCGACGTTGATGATGTCGTCGGTGCGCGACATGACGAACGCGTAGCCGTCGGCGTCGACGTAGCCGGCGTCGGCCGTGGAGTAGTACCCGTCGAAGTCCGAGAGATACTTGTCGACGAAGCGCTGGTCGGCGTTCCACAGGGTCGGGAACGTGCCCGGCGGCAACGGCAGCTTGATCACCAGCGCGCCGATGTCCCCGGGTGCCACCGGCTTGCCGCGTTCGTCCAGGCACTCGAGCTGCATTCCGGGCACGGCGCGCGCGGGCGAGCCCGGCTTGACGGGCAGCTGCTCGATGCCGATGCAGTTGGCGCAGATCGACCAGCCGGTCTCGGTCTGCCACCAGTGGTCGATGACCGGCACGCCGAGCTGTTTCTCCGCCCAGTGCAGGGTGTCGGGGTCGCAGCGTTCGCCGGCGAGGAACAGGGTGCGGAAACCGGCCAGGTCGTGTTTGCGGATGTGCTCCCCGTCGGGGTCTTCTTTCTTGATGGCGCGAAACGCCGTCGGGGCGGTGAACAGCACCTTCACGTCATACTCGGCGATGATGCGCCAGAACGTACCGGGGTCGGGCGTGCCGACCGGCTTGCCCTCGAACACGATGGTGGTGTTACGGTTGAGCAGCGGGGCGTAGACGATGTAGCTGTGCCCGACCACCCAGCCGACGTCGGAAGCCGCCCAGAACACCTCGCCCGGGTCGACGCCGTAGATGTTCTTCATGGTCCACTGCAGGGCCACCGCGTGGCCGCCGTTGTCGCGCACCACGCCCTTGGGCTGGCCGGTCGTGCCGGACGTGTAGAGGATGTACAACGGGTCGGTGGCCGCAACCGGCACGCACTCGTGGGGGCTGGCCGAGTCCACCGCTTCGCGCCAGTCGTGGTCGCGCCCGGGCTGCATCTCGGCGACGGCCTGCGGGCGCTGCAGCACCAGGGTCGCCGCGGGCTTGTGCCGGGCCGAGTCGATGGCCTCGTCGAGGAGCGGCTTGTAGGCGACCACGCGGCCCGGCTCGATACCGCAGGAGGCCGAGACGATGACCTTGGGCTGCGCATCGTCGATGCGCACCGCCAGCTCGTTGGCCGCGAAACCCCCGAACACCACCGAGTGCACGGCGCCCAGGCGGGCGACGGCGAGCATGGCGATGACCGCCTCGGGCACCATCGGCATGTAGACGATGACCCGGTCGCCCTTGCCGACGCCGAGCGCGGCGAGCGCGCCGGCGCAGCGCGCCGTCTCGTCTCGCAACGCCTCGAAGGTGTAGGTTTGCCGGCTGTCCGTGACGGGGCTGTCGTAGATGAGGGCGGCCTGTTCGCCGTGGCCCTGTTCGACGTGGCGGTCGAGCGCGTTGTAGCAGGTATTGAGCTCGGCGCCGCTGAACCAGCGGTAGAACGGCTTGTTGCGGTCGTCGAGCACCCGCTCCCAGGGCTTGTGCCAGTCGATTGCGCGGGCGGCCTGCGACCAGAAGCCTTCGGGGTCCTCGATCGAGCGCCGGTAGATCTCGTCATATGTGCCCATGCAGGTTCTCCTCGAATGGTGGCCTGCCTCGGGCGCGCGGCCACGCTTGCGCCGTCGGCCAAAGATAAGAGGTAACGCGGCGGTTGCCTAGGTGCGTTGCGGAAGCGTAGTTTACGTTTACGTAAACGACAATTGACAGGGATCAACACTTGGACGCCGCCCGCGCTCTCAGATCGGCTCGCTCAGGCGCTCCATGAAATAGCACAGGCAGTCCTGGCGCACGACACGCTCGTCCAGCGTCAGCATCGACGGCATGACGCTGCGGCGCAGGCGCAGCACGCCGCCGTCCACGACCAGGAAGCGCTGCGCCACGTCCTCGCCGCGCGGGTCGAGCACGAGCAGGTGCTCGGCGAGGTGCCCGTCCAGGGTGCCGAGTGCCGTGCCGCTCGGCAGTTCCTGGAAGTTGTGCCGGTCGATGTCGGGATCGATGCTGAGCGTATGCGCGCCGGGGCCGAAGCCGAAGCTGCCCTCGGGGCGCACTTTCACCTGCGCCACCGTGTGGAACAGGTCCACTTCGTTGGGACCCAGCGAGTCCTCGGGCACGCTCTCCATGTTCATGCAGGCGTCGATGAAGGCGCGCGCGTGCTCGGTACCGGCGGCGTTGCCGACCTTGCCGCACTCCAGCACCACCGCCGGGCAGCGCCCGGTGAACGCCTGGGTCATGACCCCGCGCGGGCGCTCGAACAGCACCATGGTGTTGCTGAACAGGCGGGCGAGCTGCACGACCGGGCGTTGCAGCACGTTGAACGCCGCGTAGTGCGGGTTGGAGCCGGTGTTGTTGTGCACGTCGATGGCGGCGAACAACGGGACGTCGGCGAGCGCGGCCATCACCGAATCCATCAGTGCGGTTTCGGCACTGGGCTCGCTTTCCGTCCCCGGCCAGGAGCGGTTGTAGTCGGCCTGGCCGTCCAGGTGCCGGACCCCGGCCCGCGCCGCCGCGACGTTGGCGACGAACAGCACCAGGCGGCGCGGCAGTTCGCGCCCGGCATACTCGCGCAGCAACGCCTGGATCGCGAGCAGTCCGGTGTCCTCGTTGCCGTGCTGCAGAACGGTCACCAGCAACGCGGGCTCGCGCTCGCCGGGACAACGGATCAGCGTCGGCCCGGGCAGGACTTCATGCAGGCTGCGGGCAGTGGCGGTGAGGAATCCGGGCGGTATGCCTTCGCGTTGGAGCAGTTCGGTCATCGGGTGGCGCCAGCCGGCGCGGCGTGAGCTTCGCGTGTTCGCATGGGGCGCCTGTTTTACCCGTTGCCGCCGCCAGCGTCCACATCCTCTTCGCCCAGCAACGCGCGCAACGCCGCGAGGCGAGCCGGCGTGCCGACGTCCATCCAGGCCCCCCGGTGCGACTGCCCGGATACGCGCCCGTCCGCCGCCGCGCGGCGCAACAGCGGTCCGAGACGAGCCGGGCCATCGGGCAGACCCTCGAACAGGCGGGCGCGGTAGATACCGATCCCCGCGTAGGTCAGCCTGGGCGCGCCGTGCGCGAGCACCCTGTCGCCGCGCAGGGCGAAGTCGCCGCGCGGGTGGTGTGGCGGGTTGGCCACCAGCAACAGGTGGGCGTCGCTGTCGGGCGCTGCCGCCAGGTCGCGGAAATCGAGGTCGGTCCAGACATCGGTGCTCACCACCACGAACCGCTCCCCCAGCCAGGGCAGGGCGCGGGCGATGCCGCCGGCGGTCTCGAGCGCCCGGCGGCCTTCGTCGCTGTAGCGAATGCCGAGGCCGTAGTGGCGCCCGTCGCCCAGCGCGGCGCGCAGCAGCGACCCCCTGGCGGCGACGTTGATCACGGCCTGCTCTATCCCGGCGCTCGCCAGGGCGTGCAGGTGGTGCTCGATCAGCGCGTGCCCGCCGGCGCGCAGCAGCGGCTTGGGCACGCGCCCCGAAAGGGGTTGCATGCGCTCCCCCGCGCCGGCGGCCAGGAGCATGGCTGTCGAGGGAAGCGTCATGATGGCGTATCGGTCGGTTCGGCGGCGACAAACCCCACAGATTGTATCGCCTAACCATTACGAACCCTAAATGTAGTGGTGCTGGGGAGGACGCATTGCGTAGAATACGGCGCGAGCCGTGCCCCGCGATGCGCTGCCGGCGCCCGGCACGGAGCGCCGGCGCGGGTGGCGCCGGGTGGACGGGTCAGGAGGACGACATGCGAGCACTCATACCGGCCGCGCTGGCGGCCCTGGCGGGCGGGGTTCAGGCCGCCGGGCTGGACATCAGCCTGAGCGACGAGACCGCCTACATCGTCTATCTCACCGACTCCGGCAGCCTCGGCTACGGCGGCGCGGACGTCGGTTTCGGGTTTTTCTACACCGAGCAGGAGGACTACATGGCGACCGCCAACATCATGGTGGTCGGCACCCTCGGCGAGCGGCGCGATCTGCAGTTCGGCGTCGGTGCGAAGCTGTTCGCGGCGGCGCTGGACATCGAGGAGGAGGCGCTCGCCATCGGCATCGGCGGGCAGGCGCGCTACGTCTTCCAGTCCCAGACCCCGGTCGGCTTCGTGTTCGAGGGCTACGTCGCGCCCGGCATCACCAGCTTCGGCGACACCGACCGGTTGCGCGAGTTCAACGTGCGCCTGGAGGTCGAAGTGCTGCCCAGCACGCGCGGCTACCTGGGCTACCGGTTCCTCGAAGTGGACCTCGACGAAGTCGGCGACGTGGAACTCGACGACCGCGCGCACATCGGCATTCGCCTGCAGTTCTGACCCGGGGGTCCGGGCGCGTGTCGCAGCCGGCAATCGATCGGGTGCTCGAGATCATGGCACGCCTGCGCGACCGCGACAGCGGCTGCCCATGGGACGTCGAGCAGGACTTCGCCAGCATCGCCCCCTACACCATCGAGGAGGCCTACGAGGTCGCCGACGCCATCGAGCGGCGCGACCACGCGGCACTGCGCGACGAACTCGGCGACCTGCTGCTGCAGGTGGTGTTTCATGCCCAGATGGCCGCCGAGCAGGGCCTGTTCGATTTCGAGGCCGTCGCCGCCGGCCTCGCCGACAAACTCGTCCGCCGCCACCCGCACGTATTCGGCGAACTCGCCGGCGAGGCCAACCCCGACGTCGGCGCCATCTGGGAAAGCCAGAAGCGCGCCGAGCGGGCGGCGACGAACGAGGGGCCGGAGTCGGCGCTGGCCGACGTCACCCTCGGCTTGCCCGCCCTGCTGCGCGCCCAGAAACTCCAAAAGCGCGCGGCGCGCGTCGGTTTCGACTGGGACGACGCCGGGCCCGCGCTCGACAAGGTCGCCGAGGAACTCGACGAACTGCGCGCGGCGCGGCGCGAAGGCCCCGATGCGGTCGTGGCCGAGGTCGGCGATCTGCTGTTCGCCGCGGTCAACGCCGCCCGCCACCTCGGCGTGCAGGCCGAAGAGGCCCTGCGCGCCGGCAACCGCAAGTTCGAACGGCGGTTCGGGTTCATCGAACGGCGCCTGGCGGCACGCGGCAGGACCCCCGGCGAGTGCACGCTCGCCGAACTCGACGCGTTGTGGGACGAGGCCAAGCGCGAGGAGCGCTGAGCGGGGCGCGGCGGATCAGAGCCGGCGCAGGCAATCCAGGTAGGCGGCTTCGTCGGGCAGGGCGTTGTCGCGCTGCGCACGCCACAGGCTCTCGCCCAGGCATTCCATCATCGCGTGTTCCGCCTCGGCCACGCCACGCGTTGCGCCGAGCGCGCGGTACACGGCCGCGATACCGGTCGGGCGGTCGGTCGCGACCTGTTCTCGCAGGGCCACGTGCATGCTCAGGTGCAGAAACGGGTTGGCGATTCCGGCTTGCGGCGTGTACTCGCGTTCGAGCGAGTCGGGGTCGGCGAGCAGCGCGTGGTATTCGGGATGTTCGGCGACCACCGCGGCGACCAGGGCCTCGAGCGGTTCCAGCGCCTCGCCGGCCTGGCGCTTGCGCCAGGCCGTGGCAAAGAAAGCGCGCATGGTCGCACGGTCGCTACCGAACATCGTCGGGGCGCCTGCGTGTCAGTCGTAGACCTTGGCGCGGAACTCGCACAGGTCCTCGATCAGGCAGGCGCTGCAGCGCGGGCGCCTCGCCAGGCAGATGTAACGCCCGTGCAGGATCAGCCAGTGGTGGGCGTCCTTGAGGAACTCGGGCGGGGTGAATTTCAGCAGCCCTTTTTCGACCGCCAGCGGCGTCTTGCCGCGCGCGAGCCCGGTGCGGTTGGCGACCCGGAAGATGTGCGTGTCCACGGCGATGGCGGGCTCGCCGAACGCCGTGTTCAGCACCACGTTCGCGGTCTTGCGCCCGACGCCCGGCAGCGCCTCCAGCGCGGCGCGTTCGCGCGGCACCTCGCCGCCGTGCTGCTCGACCAGGATACGGCAGGTCTTGACGATGTTGGCCGCCTTGCTGTTGTACAGGCCGATGCTCTGAACGAAGGGCTTGAGGCCGTCCTCGCCGAGTTCCAGGATCGCCGCCGGGGTGCGGTAGCGGGGAAACAGCTTGGCGGTCGCCTTGTTGACGCTGACGTCGGTGGCCTGGGCGGAGAGAATCACCGCCACCAGCAGCTCGAACGGTGTTCGGTAGACCAGCTCGGTGGTCGGTTCGGGGTCGTTCTCGCGCAGTCGGGCGTAGATCTGCGCGCGCTTTTCCCGGTTCACGCCGCGCCCACGCCTGCAGCCCTCGGGCGCCGGCCCTCGAGCAGGTTCTTGCCCGCCAGCAGCAGGGCGAGGCCGAGGAACGCACCCGGCGGCAGCGCGGCCAGCAGGAAACCCGGATAGCCGTCGGCGACCCGCAGCACCCAGGCGTCGGCGGGGCCGCCGAGCAGCAGGTGCGCGCCGGCCAGCAGGGTGCCGCCACCGAGCAGTTCGCGCAACGCGCCGAGCGTGACCAGCACCGCGGTGAAGCCGAGGCCCATCATCAGCCCGTCGAGCGCCGCTGCCCGCACCGGCTGGCGCGAGGCGAAACTCTCCGCCCGCGCGAGGATCGCGCAGTTGGTGACGATCAGCGGGATGAAAATGCCGAGCACCCGGTACAGGCCGTGGAACCAGGCGCTCATCGCCAGTTCGACCGTGGTCACGATCGAGGCGATGATGAGGACGTAGGCCGGCAGGCGCACCTCCCGGGGCAGCCAGCGACGGGTCGCGGAGACCAGCGTATTGGAGGCCAGCAGGGTGAGGGTGGTGGCGATGCCAAGGCCCAGTCCGTTGACGAGCGTGGTCGTCACTGCCAGCAGCGGGCACAGCCCGAGCAGTTGCACTAGGCCGGGGTTGTTGCGCCACAGCCCGGCGCGGCAGATGTCCAGCGTCGATGTCATGGTGTCCGGCGCCCGGCGGTGGCGAGTATGCGCTCCCGGTGGGCGCGCCAGTATAGCAAGGCCGTGTGCACCGCCCCGACCACCGCGCGCGGGGTGATGGTCGCGCCGGTGAACTGGTCGAAGGTCCCGCCGTCGCCGCGCACCGCCCAGGCCCGCGGGTGCTGCAGGGACTTGCCCGCGAACCCGAGCACCCAGTCCGAGCGCTGCGCTTCGATGGCGTCGCCGAGCCCGGGCGTTTCGCGGTGGCTCAGCACGCGCACGCCGTTCACGGTGCCGACGCGGTCGATGCCGACCAGCAGCGTGATGGTGCCGCCGTAGCCCCGCGGGGTCGCGGTTCGCAGCACGGCCGCGATTGGGTCCCCGCCCCGGCGCGCGACGTAGACGCGGGTCACGGCTCCGTCGTCGAGCGCGACCCAGTCCTCCGCCGGGTCGTTGTCGTAGGCGCCGGGCGGCAGCACCTCGGCCAGGCGCGCCCGCAAGGCCCGGCGTTCGTTGGCCGCGACCCGCTCGCGGGTCCCCTCGTAGGTGGCCGCCGTGATCCCGGCCCCGAGCGCGGCGATCAGCGCCAGCGCGAACCAGGCCGGCGGCTTTCGATCAACGCCGGTCACGGCCGCTCCCGTAGACCCGCGGGCGTGTGAAGTGGTCGATGGCCGGCGCGGCGCTGTTCATCAGCAACACCGCGAACGCGACCCCGTCGGGATAGCCGCCCCAGGTGCGGATCACGTAGGTGAGCGCGCCCACGCCGGCCGCGAACACGAGGCGCCCGCTCGGGCTGGCGGCGGCGGTCACCGGGTCGGTGGCGATGAAGAACGCCCCGAGCACGCTGGCGCCTGCCGCCAGGTGAAACAGCGGCGAGGCATAGCGCTGGGGATCGAGCAGGTGAAAGAGCGCCGCGCAGGCCGCCAGCGCGAGGAGCATCGCGACCGGTATGTGCCAGCGGATCGCGCCCCGGCCGAGCAGCCACAGCCCGCCCCCCAGGTAGGCGAGCGCGACCCATTCCCAGCCCGCGCCGGCGGCGCGGCCGAACGCGGGTGCGGCGTAGACCTGCGCCAGCCCTTCGCCGAGGCCGAGGCGCGTGCGAACGGTGTCCAGCGCGGTCGCACCGGTCAGGGTGTCGGGCGGCGGCGCGGCGAGCAGCACGGCGGACCAGACCTCGGCGAGACCCGCGGCCCCGGGTTGCGGCCACTGTGTCATGTGCAGCGGAAACGACACCAGCAACGCCGCGTAGCCGGCCATCGCGGGGTTGAACACGTTGGCGCCGAGGCCGCCGAACAGCTGCTTGGCGACCACGATGGCGAAGGCGCTGCCGGTAGCGACCACCCACCAGGGCGCCAGCGGCGGTACGCACAATGCCAGCAACCAGGCACACAGCAGTGCGCTGCAGTCGGCGAGGGTGGCCAGCGGTGGCCGGCGCCGGGCCAGGCAGACGCAGGCTTCCGCCGCCAGCGCGCTTGCGCTCGCGACCAGGATCTGCGCCAGCACGCCCGGTCCGAACCACCAGGCGTTGACGGCGATGCCGGGCACCAGTGCCAACAGCACCTCGCGCATCAGCGCCGCGCTGTCGCGATGGCCGGTTACGTGGGGTGCGGTCGCGGTGTCGAAACGCATCCGCTCAGCCGCGGCGCGCAGGCCGGTGGCTCACTGTCCGCGTGCCCGTTCGGCCCGGCGCCGGCGCGCGCGGGCCACTGCGGCACGCACCTCGCTCACCCGCGGCTTGGCATCGGGTGCGTCGCGCAGACGGGTCTCGCGCTCGGCGAGCTGGCGATCGCGCGCCCGGCGCTGTGCCTCTAGTCGCGCTTCGCGCGCGAGGAAACGCTCCCGCGCGCGGGCCGCCGTCGTGCCGGCCCGTGCCGATTCGCGGGCCGCGGACCTGGCATGGCGGAAATGCGCGAGCAGCGGGATATGGCTGGGGCAGACGTAGGCGCAGCAGCCGCACTCGATGCACTGCTCGAGGTCTGCGGCTCTCGCGGCCTCGAGGTCGTCGACGCGTGCGGCCGCAAACAGGACCTGGGGTTGCAGCCGCGCGGGGCAGACGCTGGCGCACTCGCCGCAACGGATGCACGGTTGCTCGCCCGGCAGGGTGTCGAGGTCGGCGTCGCCGGCGGCGATGATGCAGTTGACCGCCCGGGTGACCGGCACCTGGTCGTGCGGCAAGGCGACGCCCATCATCGGCCCCCCGAGGATCAGCCGGCGGACGTCGCGGTAACCGCCGGCAGTCGCGATCAGGTCCGCGACCGGCGTGCCCAGGCGCGCGAGGAGGTTGCACGGGCGGGCCACGCCGTGCCCGGTGACGGTGACCATGCGCGTGGTGCTCGGCTCGCCGTGCAGGACGGCTCGGCCCGCCGCGTGCGCGGTCGCGGCATTGACGCACAGGACGCCGGCCGCGACCGGCCGGGTGCCGGCGGGGATTTCCATGCCGAGCAACGCCTGCAGCAGCTGCAGTTCGCCGCCGGCGGGGTAGCGGGCCGGCTGCACGGCGAGTTCCAGGCGATCGTCGGCCGCCGCGAGTGCCTCGCGCAACGCGCCAATCGCGCGCGGGCGGTCGTCTTCCACCGCGATCAGGCAGCGCCGAGCGCCACTCGCGTGCAGCAGCACTTCGCAGCCGGCCACCACCCCTGTCGCGTCCCGCAGTATCAACGCCTCGTCGCAGGTGATGTAGGGCTCGCACTCGGCGGCGTTGACGACGAGCGTGTGCAGGGTGCGCTCGCCCGCGGCGGCGATCTTGCGTGCCGTGGGGAAACCCGCGCCGCCCAGGCCGGCGACGCCGAGAGCGGCCAGCGCCGCCTGCAAGTGCGCCGGCTCGCGTTCGCGAAACGCCGGGCCGACGACGGCGTCCGGCGCCCGTTCGTCGAGCCCGTCGGGACGCAGCGTGACGCCGGGCTCGCGCAGGTCGCCCGGATGCGGCGCGGCGATGTCGCCCAGCGCTTCGATGTGGCCCGAGGCGGGCGCGTGCACCGGCAATTCGTCCGGGTTTCGCGCACGGGTGAGCGCTTGCCCGAGCAGCACGCGTTCGCCCACCCGGACCCGGAGTTCGCCCGCTTGCCCGGCGTGCTGGCGCAGCGCGACGAACAGCCGCTCGGGGAGCGGCGCCGGGGCGATGTGAGCGCACGCATCGAGCGGCGGGCGCGTCAAACGCAGGCCGCCGTCGAAGCGGCCCGGGCGGGCGGGCGCGAAGGCGGGTGGCCGGGTCACGACCCGGGGGCCGGCCAGCGCCAGGTGTCCGGCGTCGCCGCGATCGCGACGAGGTCGATGCAGTCCACCGGGCAGGGCGGCAGGCACAGTTCGCAGCCGGTGCACTCGCCGGCGATTACGGTGTGCATGTGTCTGGCCGCCCCCAGGATGGCATCCACCGGGCAGGCCTGGATGCACAGGGTGCAACCGATGCAGGCCTCCTCGCGGATGAAGGCCACCTGCGGCGGCTTGTTCGGCCCGTGTTCGGGGTTCAGGGCCAGCGGCTCGCGGCCCAGCAGCCTGGCGAGGGCGCGCACGCCGGCCTCGCCGCCCGGCGGGCACTGGTTGATCGCGGCGTCGCCGCTCGCGATCGCCTCGGCGTACGGCCGGCAGCCCGGGTACCCGCATTGCCCGCACTGGGTCTGGGGCAGCAGGGCATCGATGCGCTCCACCACCGGGTCGCCGCTCACCCGCAAGTGACGCGACGCGGCCGCCAGCAGCCCACCGCACACGGCGGCGAGCCCGGAGACGACGGCGATCGCGCTCAGCATCGGGACGGGCCGGTCATGCCGGCACCAGGCCGGCGAAGCCCATGAACGCGAGCGACATCAGCCCGGCCGTCGCCAGCGCCACCGGGCCGCCCCGGAACGGGGCCGGCACGTCGGCGTGCTCCAGGCGTTCGCGGATGGCGGCGAACAGCACCAGGACCAGGCTGAAACCGAGCGCGGCGCCGAGGCCGTACACGGCCGACTCGGTGAGGCTGTGCGCCTGGCGCAGGTTGAGCAGCGCCACGCCGAGCACGGCGCAGTTGGTCGTGATCAGGGGCAGGAATATCCCGAGCACGTTGTGCAGCAACGGGCTGATCCGGCGCACCAGCAACTCGGTGAACTGCACCGTCGCGGCGATGACCAGGATGAAAGCCAGGATTCGCAGGTACGCCAGGTCGAACGGTTCCAGCAGGTAGGTGTTGACCAGGTAGCTGGTGAGCGAGGACAGGGTCAGCACGAAGGCCGTCGCGAGGCTCATGCCGAGCGCGCTCTCGAGCTTGCGCGAGACGCCCACGAACGGGCACAGGCCGAGGAATTGCGTCAGCACCAGGTTGTTGACCAGCACGGTGCCCAGCACGATCAGGGCGTATTCCGCCATGCGGGTCTACTTGATGCGCATGCCCGGCTCGGCACCCGCGTCGGCACCGAGCAGAAAAATGTCCGAGCCCCCGGGGCCGGCGGCCAGCACCATGCCCTGGGACACGCCGAAGCGCATCTTGCGCGGCGCGAGGTTGGCGGCCACCACCACGTGACGCCCGAGGAGCGCGGCGGGGTCGTAGGCCGCCTTGATGCCGGCGAACACGGTGCGGGTCTCGCCGCCGAGGTCGAGCGTCAGGCGCAGCAGCTTGTCCGCCCCTTCGACCCGCTCGGCGTCGGCCACCAGCGCAACGCGCAGGTCGACCTTGAGGAAATCCTCGATGCCGATCTCGGGCGCGATCGGGTTTTCCTCCAGGGCCGCGGGGGCGCCGGGTGCCGCGCCGTTGCCCAGCGACTCGCGAGAGTCCTCGACCATGGCCTCGACCGCCCGTTCCTCGATGCGCGTCAGCAACGGCGAATAGCGCTCGATGGTGTGGTCGAGCAGCGGCCGGCTCGGCGCATCCCAACGCATCGGCGCGGGTTCATGAAGAAAGGCGCGCACTTTCGCGGCCGTGGCCGGCAGCACCGGCTGCAGGTAGGTGATCAACGCCCGGAACATGTTGAGGCCCAGCGTGCAGACCTGCTGCACCTCGAGCGCACGCGCCGGGTCTTTCGCCAGCACCCACGGCTGGCGGTCGTTGATGTACTGGTTGGCGGTGTCGGCGAGCGCCATGATCTCGCGGATGGCCCGCGCGAAGTCGCGCCCCTCGTAGGCGAGCGCCAGCGCGTCGCCGGCGTCCACGAAAGGCTGGTAGGCCTCGGGTTCGCCGAGCGTGTCCGCCAGCCGGCCGTCGAAGCCCTTGTCGATGAACCCCGCGCAGCGGCTGGCGATGTTCACCAGCTTGCCGACCAGGTCGGCGTTGACCCGCTGCACGAAGTCCTCGAGGTTGAGGTCGATGTCGTCCACGCCCGGCGTCAGCTTGGCCGCGTAGTAATAGCGCAGGTACTCGGGGCCGAGGTGGCGCAGGTAGGTGGCGGCGTTGATGAAGGTGCCGCGCGACTTCGACATCTTCTGACCGTTCACGGTCAGGAAGCCGTGGCAGAACACGGCGCTCGGCGTGCGAAACGCGGCGCCGTGCAGCATCGCCGGCCAGAACAGGGTGTGGAAATAGGCGATGTCCTTGCCGATGAAGTGATAGACCTCCGCCTCGCTGCCCGGGTCCCAGTAGGCGCCGAAATCGAGACCCTCACGCTCGCAATACTGGCGAAAGCTCGCGAGGTAGCCGATCGGTGCATCCAGCCACACGTAGAAGTACTTGTCCTCGGTGCCGGGGATGCGAAATCCCCAGTAGGGCGCGTCGCGCGAGATGTCCCAGTCCTGCAAGCCGGCGTCGAACCACTCGTTGAGCTTGTTGGCGATCTCCGGTTGCACGTGCCGCCCGCCGGCGGTCCAATCCCGCAGCCACGCCTCGAAGTCGGCCAGCTTGAAGAAATAGTGCTCCGAGTCGCGCTCGACCGGGGGCTCGCCCGAGAGCACCGAGACCGGGTCCTTCAACTCCAGCGGGGAGTAGGTGTGGCCGTTGTCGCAGGAATCGCCGTACTGGTCCTCGAGCCCGCAGAACGGGCAGGTGCCGCGGATGAACCGGTCCGGCAGGAACATGCCCGCCTGCTCGTCGTAGGCCTGGCGCACCGTGCGTCGCGCCACGTGACCGCCTTCGTCGAGGCGCTGGTAGATCAACTCCGAGTAGTAGCGATTCTCTTCGGAGTGGGTGCTGTGGTAGTTGTCGAAGGCGATGTGGAAGGCGGCGAAGTCGCGGCGGTGCTCCTCGCCCACGGTCGCGATCAACTGCTCGGGCGTGATGCCCGCCTCGCGCGCCTTGAGCATGATGGGCGTGCCGTGCGCGTCGTCCGCGCACACGTAGATGCAGTCGTGCCCGCGCAGCTTCTGGAAACGCACCCAGATGTCGGTCTGCAGGTACTCGACGAGGTGACCGAGGTGGATCGACCCGTTCGCGTAAGGCAATGCGCTGGTCACGAGGATGCGGCGTTGCTGGGTCGGCATCTGGGAACTGCCCCGGGGGACGCAGGAAAAGTGCGCTAACCTACCAGCAAACCGTCGTATCCGCCAGTTCGCGGGGCGCCGCCGGGCGCCGCGGCGGGCCGATCGCTAGCGCTAAATATTAGTTTTCATTAATATGCCGCGCCTGAGTCGAACACCGCCCGCAGGCGGTCGAGGAGAACATGGCAATTGCGACGCGAGAGCAGGTACAGGCCGCCCTCCAGGGGTACAGCGACCCCTATCTCGACCAGGACCTGGTGAGCGCCAAATGCGTCAAGGACATCCGCGTCGAGGGCGGCAAGGTGAGCGTCGAGGTGGTGCTCGGGTACCCGGCCAAGGGCTACCACGAGGAACTCGCCGCGGCGTTGAGCGAGCGGGTGCGAGCGCTCGACGGGGTCGAGGATGTCGCGGTGAAGATCAGCAGCAAGATCACGGCGCACGCGGTGCAGCAGGGAGTCAAGCGACTCGAGAACGTGCGCAACATCATCGCCGTGGCCTCTGGCAAGGGCGGTGTCGGCAAGTCCACCACCGCCGTGAACCTCGCGCTGGCGCTGCGCCTGGAAGGGGCTTCGGTGGGCATCCTGGACGCCGACATCTACGGGCCCAGCCAGCCGCGAATGCTCGGCATCAAGGGTCAGCCCGAGTCGAGCGACGGGCAGAGCCTCGAGCCGATGCTCAACCACGGTATCCAGGCGATGTCCATCGGTTTCCTGATCGACGAGGAAACGCCGATGATCTGGCGCGGCCCGATGGTCACCCAGGCGCTGGAGCAGTTACTCAAGGACACGCGCTGGCGCGATCTCGACTACCTGATCATCGACCTGCCGCCGGGCACCGGCGACACCCAGCTCACGCTTGCGCAGAAGGTGCCGGTGAGCGGCGCGGTCATCGTCACGACGCCACAGGACATCGCGCTGCTCGACGCGCGCAAGGGCCTCAAGATGTTCGAGAAGGTCGAGGTCCCCATCCTCGGCATCGTGGAGAACATGAGTATTCACATCTGCAGCCAGTGCGGCGCAGAGGAGCACATTTTCGGTGCGGGCGGCGGGCAGCGCATGGCCGAGCAGCACGACGTCAACTTTCTCGGCGCCCTGCCGCTCGACATCCACATCCGCGAGCAGTCCGACGCCGGCCACCCGAGCGTGGCCGCCGACCCCGACGGGGCGGTGGCGAGGATCTACCGGGATATCGCGCGGCGCACGGCTGCCCGGCTGTCGCTGCAGGCCAAGGACCACTCGGCCAAGTTCCCCAACATCGTGATCCAGAACACCTGATGAACTCGCGGCCGCAGCACTTGCGGGTCGTCGCGCTTCTGGCTGCGCTGGCGGTGCTCGCCGGGTGCAGCGCCATGCGCGATGAGGTCAAGAAGCCGGAGGTGTACGTCAAGGGCGTCAGTCTGACCCGCGTCGGGGCGACCAGCGCCGATGCGGTGTTCACGCTGAACCTGTTCAACCCCAACGATTTCGAGCTGCCGCTGCATGGCATCAACTACGACCTGGCGGTCAACAACCGGCGCCTGTTGCTCGGCGACAGCAAGCAGGAGCTGCGCCTGCCCGGCGGCGGCTCGGGCGAGATACCGCTGGCGGTGACCATCGAGTACTCGCGCGTGTTCGATACGCTGAGCGAGGCGTTGCGCAAGCGGCGCGCCACCTACCAGCTGAGCGGTTCGGTGGGCGTCGGGCCGTTTCGGTTGCCGTTCGCCGCGGGCGGCGAGTTCGCGCTGGAGTAGCGCGGTGGCGATCAAGTCAGACCGCTGGATCCGGCGCATGGCCACCGAGGCCGGGATGATCGAGCCGTTTACCGCCGAGCAGGTCCGCGATACGGGCAACGGGCGCATCGTGTCCTTCGGTACCTCGAGCTACGGCTACGACGTGCGCTGCGCCGAAGACTTCAAGGTCTTCACCAACATCAACTCGGCCATCGTCGATCCCAAGGCGTTCGACGAATCGAGCTTCGTCGACATCAAGGCGGACGTGTGCATCATCCCGCCCAACTCTTTCGCCCTGGCGCGCACGGTCGAGTATTTCCGCATTCCGCGCAACGTGCTCACGGTGTGCCTCGGCAAGTCGACGTACGCACGCTGCGGCATCATCGTCAACGTCACGCCGCTCGAGCCCGAGTGGGAAGGGCACGTGACGCTCGAGTTCTCCAACACCACGCCGCTGCCGGCGAAGATCTACGCCAACGAAGGGGTGGCGCAGATGATCTTCTTCGAGTCCGACGAGATCTGCGAGGTGTCGTACAAGGACCGCCGGGGCAAGTACCAGGGTCAGCGCGGAGTGACACTCCCCAAGGCCTGAGCGCCGCCAGGCGGGTCCTGCCGGCACCGCTCGCCTCCTAGCGCCCGGCAGGCGGCTCGAAATCCAGTACCGGCCAGCCGCGCGCCGAGGCCGTCTCGCGCAGTCGCCGATCGGGGTTCACCGCCCCGGGATGGGTGACCGATTCGAGCAGCGGTAGGTCGTTGGCGGAATCGGAGTAGAACCAGGCAGCCTGGCCCTGGCGGGCATTCGCCCGCAGCCAGCGCTCGAAGTGACGAACCTTGCCCTCGCGAAAACACGGCTCGCCCGACACGCGCCCGGTGTAGTGCCCGTTTTCGAGCTCCGCCTCCGACGCCAGGGTGGCGTCCACGCCCAGCAGCTGCGCGAAAGGCGCGACGAAGATGCGCGCGGTGGCGCTGATCAGCACCAGCACGTGACCGGCCTCGCGGTGGTGCGCCAGCAACTCGTGCGCCGCGGGGAAGATCGCCT
>JBFJWO010000025.1:0-18675 GCA_041623575.1 Gammaproteobacteria bacterium | reverse complement strand
GCGCCGATGTCGAGATCCGCGACCTCGCTTTCGTCATCGACGAACCGAGCGAGCGGGGCGGAACCAACCAGGGCCCGACCCCGACCGACACCGCGCTGGCGGCGCTGGTCGGCTGCACCAACGTGATCGGGCACAAGTGCGCCGCACGCCTGGGCGTCGACATCGGTCACCTGGAGATCACGGCGAACTGCGCGTTCGACCGCCGCGGCGTTACCCTCGCCGAGGAGATCGACGTGCCGTTTCAGCGCATCGAGCTGACGGTGCTCGCCGACGGCGGCGCGAGCGACGCGCAGCTGGCCGAAGTGGCGGCAGAGGTGCGCAAGAACTGCCCGCTGACGAAGCTTTTCACACAGGCTGGCACCGAGATCGTCGAGACCTGGCGGCGCGCCGGGTGAGGCCCGGCGTAGATGCAACACAAGCGGAGCGGCATCGACGCCGAGCGGCGCCTCAGCCGATGAAGTCGAGGCCGTCGTGGTTGACCACCGCGAAAATCGCCGGCGCCCGCCCCGGAACCGCGACGCAGTGCTGCGAACCGGCCGGCTTGTAGGCGATGTCGCCGGTTCGATAACGCCGCCCGTCGTCCTCGGCGAGTTCGCCGTCGAGCACCAGCGCCCACTCGTCGCCGCGATGGCGGTGCGCGGGAAAGGACGCGCCGGCTGCCATGTGCACCAGCCCGCAATCGGCGGACGCGACGCGCGGCCCGCCCGCAAAATGCAGCAACTGGATGCCGGCCAGCCCGCTCGACGCCCACGGGCGATCGCCGAGCGCGTGCACGTGCGAGAGCAGTTGGCGAATGCGCGCCTCGCCGAGATCGAACAACGCCGCCAGCCGTGGCACCAGCCCGGCATAGGGGGTCTCGGCATCGATGGACGCGAACAGTCGATCGCGCACGGCTGCGCTCGGTTGCATGGGCTCTACCTCGTCCAGGCGGTCGAGCGCCGCGAACGCCGCCGCCAGTTCTTCGCGCAGACGCGCGCTCGAACGCAGTGCCCGCTCGAGTTCTGCGACCGACTCGGGCGCCAGTGTGCCCATGGCGTACTCGACGAGCCGGGAATCGTACTGCGCCATTACAACTCCTCCGCGGCGGGAACCATCTGCTCGCGCAACCTGGCAATCGCCGAGGACAGGCGCGACTTGACCGTCCCCAGCGGGATCTCGCAGCGCCGGGCGATCTCGCTGCAGGTCAGGCCTTCGAAGTAGCCCAGGCGCACCACGGTACGCTGCGCCGGCGTGAGGCATTGCAATGCCTCGAGCGCACGGTCGCAGTCGACGCTCTTCGCCGTCACATCGCCGCTGGCGAGGGCGGCATCATCGGCCGATGCCTCGAGCAGGGCGTACTTGCGCGCCGTGGCCAGGCTGCGCACACGGTCCAGGGCGCGGCTGCGCACGCGCACGCTCAACCACTTTCGCACGCTGCCCCGTTGCGGGTCGTAATCGTCCGCCTTGCGCCAGGCCTCGAGGAACACGTCGTGCAGCAGGTCTTCGGCATCGCGCCGATTGCGCAGGATGCGAAACGCCGTGCCCATCAGCAACGGCGCGTAGCGGTCGTACAACTGCCCCAGCGCACCGCGGTCGCCGGCCACCATGGCCGCCAGCAGCGCCGCATCGACCCCGGGCTGCGAATCCGCCCGGCCGTCGTCGCGCTCGCGCGAACCGCCGTGGGTGTCGTTTGCCATCATCGTGCGTGCCCGCCTGCACCGGCGGCGAGGGGGCACGTTGCCATTGACTCGGATCGTGATCCTAGCATCTATACCAGCTCCCTGTTCGAGTTGCCGCGACACTCGCCCCGGGACGCCGCCCGGCCTGCCGGCACGCGCGGCGGATGTCGCCGTCGACGGATTCCATTTGCACGGGTATACGCGCGAGGCGGCTGATCGGTTCATACGGGCGCGGGAATTTTCTTCGCCGGTGCGGGGGGCGGTTGACGGTCGGGCGTTCGACACGCCTCACCCGCAGCGCCGCGGTTCGAACGATCAGCGCCCGCGTGCGACGCGTGCGATTCAGCCAGTGGCGAGGGGCTGGCCGAACACCACGCCCGGCAGCCACGTGGCGAGCGCCGGCCAGGCGGCGACGACCAGCAGCACGGCCACCTGGATCGCGACGTAAGGCGTCACGCCCCGATAGATGTCGAGCGTCGACACGCTGGCCGGCGCCACGCCGCGCAGGTAGAACAGCGCGAAACCGAACGGCGGCGTCAGGAAACTGGTCTGCAGGTTCACCGCGATCATCACTGCCACCCACACCGGGTGGAACAAGGCTTCGCCGCCCGCGCCGTTGAACGCGAACAGCACCGGGGCGACGACCGGCACCACCACGAACACGATCTCCAGGAAATCGAGAAAGAAACCGAGCAGGAACATCGTGAGCATGACCGCGGCCATCACGGCCCACGGCCCGCCCGGCAGGCCGTGCAGCAGAGCGGCCACCGACTCGTCACCGCCGAGCCCGCGAAAAGTGGTGTTGAAGATCTGCGCGCCGATGAAGATCGCGAACACCATGCACGACATCCTGAGCGTCTGCGCGCACACTTCGAACAGCACCCGCTCGTCGTTCTCGCCGCGCCCGCGAAACGTCGTCACGAGCGAGCGTGCCAGTCCCCACACCACCAGCGCGCAGGCGCCCGCCGCCAGCGCGATGCCAGCCTGGTCGTAGCCGGCGATGGCATCGCGGTTGATACGCAGGTCGAACAGCACGCGCAGCGGCAGGATGGCGACCATGCCCGCGGTCGCGGCGAGTTCCGCGATCGGGCGCCCGTCACCGAGTCGTGCGCCCGCCAGCAGCAGGGCGCCGACGGCGCCGACCGCGGCGGCCTCGGTCGGGGTCGCCGCGCCGACCAGGATCGAACCGAGCACGGCCACGATCAGGGCCAGCGGCGGCAGCAGCACGCGCGCGAGCGCAGCCGGCGACGGACGCGCAGCGTGCGCACCGGCGATCGACGGCGAGGTACGCGGCGCGAACGTCGCCAGCCCCGCCTGGAAGGCGAGGTACACCAGTACCAGCAACAGACCCGGCAGCAGCGCGCCGGCGAACAGGTCGCCGACCGACACCGGGTCGGGTGCCCAGTCGCCGGCGTCGCGCCGCGCCTGCATGTACTCGTTCGACAGGGTGTCGCCGAGGATCACCAGCACGATGGACGGCGGGATGATCTGACCGAGCGTGCCCGAAGCGGCGATCGACCCGCAGGCGAGGCTCTTCGCGTAGCCGTGGCGCAGCATCACCGGCAGCGAGATCAACCCCATGGTCACGACGGTCGCGCCGACGATGCCGGTGGAGGCCGCCAGCAGCATCCCGACCAGCACGACGCTGAAACCCAGGCCGCCCCGCACGGCGCCGAACAGCGCGCCCATGGTCTCCAGCATGTCCGCCGCGACCGCGCTGCGCTCGAGCATCACGCCCATGAACACGAACAGCGGCACGGCGATCAGGATCTCGGTGGAAGTGTCCATCAGGCCGAAGATGCGATCGAACACCGAGCCGAGGATCGCCGCATCGCCACCGGCGAACAGCCCCAGGTCCAGCCACAGGCCGAGCCCCGCGAACACGATGCCGACCCCGGCGAGCGTAAACGCCACGTGATAGCCCAGCGCCAGCGCCAGCAGGGCGCCGCCGAACATCGCGAGCCCCGCGTTGTCCGCGAGCCAGCTAATCGCGGCGCTCGCCGGGCACCCGCAACGCGTGCGCGGCGCGCAAGGCCTGGGCCACGCCCTGCAACGCCAGCAGCGAGGCCATCGCGAGAATCGTCGTCTTCAGCAGGTAACGCAGCGGGATGCCGGAGGTCTCCAGCGAGCCCTCGCGAACGCGCCAGGAGGTCGCCACGTCGGGCGCCGCGGCCCAGAAGATCAGCGCGCACATCGGCAACAGCAGCACGAGCGCGCCGAACAGGTCGACCAGGTGCTTGCCGCGAGGCGGCAGGCGCGCGTAGAACACGTCGACGCGCACGTGCGCATCGTGACGCAGCGCGTAACCCATGCCCAGCATGATCATCGCCGCGAACAGGTAGACCATCGACTCCTGCCACCACAGCGAGCTCAGACCGAACAGGCCCGGCGCGGCGAACACGTAGCGCATCGCCACCACCGTGAACTGGATCAGCACGATGCCGAGCGCACACCAGGCGACAAGGCGCCCGATGCGATCGTTCAGGCGATCAATCGCGCGGCTCAGGGCGAGCATCGCGGCCGGGCCGCCGGCACTCGGCGCGGGCGAAGTCCGGGACGGGCGATGCCCGCCCGGCCGCGGCGCACGATCGCCGCGTCACACACCCCACACGGCCGCGCGGTCCATCAGCATGCGCCCCTCCATCGCCTTGCCGTAGGCGGCGCACTGCTTCACGTACTCGAGGTAGGCGTCGTGGATCTTCTCCGACATCGGATCGCCCTTCGGGTAGGCGGCGATCACCTCCTTCGAGGCGCTGCCGAGGGCCGCCACCACGTCGTCGGGAAACGCCGAGACCTTCGCGCCCTTCGCGACGAGGTCGGCCAGCACGCGCGTGTTGTGATAGGCGAAGTCGGCCACCGTTTCGTCGGCGGTCGCGGCGACCGCGTTCTCGACGATCTTCTGCAGGCTCGGCGAGAGGCTCTCGTAGACGTCCTTGTTGACGATCGCCTCGAGCGCCGGGCCGGGCTCGTGGAACGCCGGCAGGTAATAGTAGGGCGCCACCTTGTAGAGGCCGAGGGCGATGTCGATCCAGGGGCCGACGAATTCCGCCGCGTCCACCACGCCCGATTGCAGCGCCGGGTAGATCTCCGGCGGCGGCATGTTCACGGTGGTCATCCCGATCCGGGTCATGACGTCGCCGCCCAGCCCCGCAATGCGCATCTTGAGGCCGCGCAGGTCGTCGAGGCGATTGATGGGCTTCTTGAACCAGCCGCCGGCCTGCACACCCGAGCCGCCGGCGTAGAACGGCTTGAGGTTGAACGGCGCGTAGGCCTCGTCCCACAGCTCCTGGCCGCCGCCGAACTTGATCCAGCCGGCGAGTTCCTGCTGGCTCAGGCCGTAGGGCAAGGTGGTGAAATACATGGTCGAGCGGATCTTGCCGGCGGCGAAGTACGGCGCCGTGTGACCGATGTCCGCGGTGCCCTTGGAGACCGCGTCGTTGACCCCGAAAGGCGGCACCAGCTCGCCGCCGCCGAAGTACTTGACCTCGAGCGCGCCGCCGGACATCTCCGTGATGCGCAGCGCCAGGCGCTCGGCACTCTTGCCGACGCCGGGAAAGCCCTTGGGAAAAGTGCCCACCAGCTTCAGCGTGCGGGTGGACTGGGCGATGGCCGGCGCGGCGAGCGGGGCCGTCGCCGCACCGAGCGTGGCGGCTGTCAGCAGTCTGCGGCGTTTCATGGGTCCTCCGTTTGATGCGCCGGCGCCTGCGTGCCCGGGACGAGCGCCGCGGCGCCGTGTTGCCGGTCGTGGCCGGCGTGGCCCGCGAGTGTCCCCCTTTCCGCACGGGTTGTCGACACTCGCCGGGCTCACGCCGGGCCGGCGTTCGCGATCGATCTGACGGCTGCGCCCTGAACGGCGTCGGACCCGGGCCGACACGTCCACCCGCCGGCCCGACCTTCGCTACAATAGTCGCCCCGGCGTCGATCGCCGCCCGGCCAGCCCGCCGACCGACCATGCCCGTCTACAAGTCCCTGGGTTTCTTTTTCGTCGGCCTGGCCGCGTTGGGGGTGTTCGTGCCGTTGTTGCCGACGACGCCGTTCCTGCTGGTGGCCGCGGCTTGTTTCGCCCGCTCGTCGGAGCGCTGGCATCGCTGGTTGCTCGCCAACCGCACCTTCGGCCCGCTGCTGCACACCTGGCACACCCGGCGCTGCATCAGCCGCCGCACCAAGGTCGTCGCGGTGACCTCCGTGCTCGCCTTCGGTGGTTGCTCGGTGGCGTTCGCCGTGGAAGGCACGACGCTGCGCCTGATCGGCCTGGCACTGGTGGCCACCGGTCTCGCGTGCGTGCTGCGACTGCGCACCTGTGCCGACGACGGGCAACCAGGCCCGCCCGCCTACGGCTCGGGCGACGTCGCCGGCGCGAGCACGCACGGGCGGGCGAAGTCACTACCCGGGGATCGTGCTCCGTGAGCGGCGAGCGATCCATTCCGCTCGCCTCGCGGTGCAGCGTATCCTGCGCGGCCGATTACCCCGCACGAAACCACAGGTAGCAACATGGCTTGTCAGTATTTCGCGCCCACCGACGACGGCGCCGACACCTTCACGGTGGCGATGCCGAAACTCACGTTCGGCCGCGGCTGCCTGGCCGAAGCCGGCAAGCGCGCCGCCGCCCGTGGACTCAAGCGCGTGGCAGTGTTCACCGACGCTCACCTGCGCGACGGACCCTACGTGGCGAGCGTAACCGAGGCGTTGCGCGCAGCCGGCGTGGAGGCGGTGGTGTTCAGCGAGGTGGGCATCGAGCCCAGCGACGCGACGGTCGAGCCCGCCAGCCGCTTCCTCGCCGAGAGCGGCGCGCACGGCGTGGTCTCGGTCGGCGGCGGCTCGGTGATGGACACCGCCAAGGCGGCGCTGGTCTACGCACGCTACCCGGCGCCGTTCACCGACTACTTCGCACCGCCGATCGGCGCGGGTCGCCCGGTGCCGGGGCCGGTGCTGGCGCACATCGCCTGCCCGACCACCTCCGGCACCGGCTCGGAGTGCACCTCGCTGTCGGTCATCCGCCTCTCGGCGCTGGCCACCAAGTTCGTGATCGCGAGCCGCCACATCCTGCCCGACGAGGCGCTCGTCGATCCCGCCTGCGCCGCCACCCTGCCCGCCAACGTGGTGGCCTCGACCGGCTTCGACCTGCTGAGCCACGCCATCGAGTGTTACACCGCGCGGGCGTACACCCGGTGGGCGCGGGTGCCCGACCCGCTGGCGCGCCCGTACATCCAGGGCGCGAACCCGTTCAGCGACCTCGCCGCTCGCGAGGCGCTGACCCTGGTCGGCCGCTACCTGTCACGCGGCGTCGCCGACGCCGGGGATCACGAGGCGCGCGACGCCCTGATGTGGGCGGCGACGCTCGCCGGCGTGGCCTTCGGCAACTCGGGCACGCACCTGCCGCACGCACTGTCGTACGGCGTGACACACCTGATGCGCGACATCACCACCGAGGGCTACGACGTCGCCTCGCCGTTCGTCCCGCACGGCATCAGCGTCATCGTCAACGCCCCCGCGGTGTTCCGCTACACCGCCGAGGCGGCGCCCGAGCGTCACCTCGAAGCCGCCGGCCTGCTGGGCGCCGAGACGGCCGGCGCCGGCAACGACGCGGCGGGCGAAGTGGTGTCGAAACGCATCGTCGAACTGATGCGCGACACGGCGATGCCCAACGGGCTCGGCGGCGTGGGCTTCGGCGCCGCCGACGTGAAAGCGCTTGCCAACTCGGCGGCGCGCCAGCGCCGCGCCATCGCCAACGCACCGCGCGAGACCAACCAGGACGACATCGAGTCGATCTACCGCGGGGCGCTCGCCTACTGGTGAGGCGCCGTCAGGGTTGCCCGAGCGCCTCGAGCACCAACTGCTGGAAGCGCGACACGCTGTTCTCCCAGTGCGGCGAGAGCAGGCCGCCGGAGCGCGCCACCGGCGAGGCGCGGCCGAGTTGCAGGCGTTCGCACATCGCGTGGTCCTCGGCGTGCACCCGCGACCACAGGGTCTTGAGCCGCTCGACTTCGGCGCTCGGGAACGTCCTCCCGCCGACGGCGTAGATCGCCCGCCGTTGATGGGTGCGATCGACGGCGAGAGGGGTGTTCAGGTGCACCCCGATCTCCCCGTCGTAGACGCCGAGAACGAAATTCGGGAACAGCGTGAGATAGCGGGCGCTGACCGCGAGAGTGCCGCCGCGCCGCGCCCTGCCCGCGTCCACGTCGACCGCGCTCCCCAGGCAGGCGCCGTCGATCACGGTGCGGTGTTCGCGCAGCGGTTGATCGGTGGTCGCGGCGTGCACGTACTGCACGTGGTAGGGCTCGATGAAATTCTCCATCAGCAGCTTCCAGTTGCACGCCACGGTGCCGAAATCGAGGGTCGCCAGCGGCGTCAGCCGCGCGAGGTCGAGATCGTCGAGCCGGCGCGCCAGCGGCGCCACGTAGTCGGCGAACGCCGGCGCGCCGCCGTCGAGGTTGACGAACACCCAGTCGTGCCAGACGCTGGCGCGCACCGCCACCAGGCCGTGCTCCAGGGGGTCGAGCCCGGCGACGCGGTGGCGCCCGGGGCCGCCGAAGTGTGGCGTCGCCCGCAGGCGGCCGTCGAGGCCGTAGCTCCAGTGGTGGTAGGGGCACTGGATAAAACGCCCGGCGTTGCCCGCGCAGGCCACGAGTTTCAGGCAGCGATGACGGCAGACGTTGTGAAAAGCGCGAACGGTGTCGCCGTCGCTGACCAGCAGCAGCGGGCAGCCGGCCACCTCGACGGGCAGGACGTCGCCCGCCCGGGACAGCTCGTGGGCAAGTGCGACGAACACCCAGGTGCGCGCGAACAGCCCGCGGTTCTCGCGCTCGCGAAACGCCTCGCCGGTGTAGGCGTCGGCGGGCAGCCCGTGCGCGATCGCACCCGCTTGCGGTGACGTGAGCCCGTCGCTTCCCGATCCCATCGCTGCCTCCCCGCGAGACCCGGCTGGACGCGAGCCTAACCAACTCCGGCCCCGGCTGGCCAGCAGATTCGTCGGCCCACGCGGCGGGCTTGCGACGACCGCGCACGGCAGGAGAAGGGCGGGCACGTCGCGGGGGACATCTGCTAGGCTGTCGCCCGCTATTCGCCATCCGTACAGACGAGGATCGAGAACATGAACGAACCGAGGTTCGCCGCGGGACTGGCCGCGGCGCTGGCCGCAACCCTGACGCTCGCTGGTCCCGGGCACGCCGAAACGCGCATCACCTACAAGTCTGCCAAGAGCACGTCGTCCTACTACCAGATGGCGGTACAGATCGCCGAGGCCGTGAAGGCCGGGTCGCACGGCGAGATGATCGTCACCGTCGAGGAGAGCCAGGGCTCGGTGCAGAACGTCATGGAAGCGGCCGTGCGCGGTGGCAACTACGTGTTCACCACGCCGCCGGTGCTGGTCAAGCTGGCCGCCGAAGGCAAAGCCATGTTCAAGGAGCGCGCCAACCCGAAGTTCGCCGACATCCGCGCGCTGTTTCCCATCCCGTCGCTGACCATGCACTTCGTGATGCGCAAGGACAGCGGCGTGACCCGTTTCGCCGACCTCGAGGGCAAGACCCTGCTGATCGGCAAGGGCTCGTTCGGCGCCCGCGAAGGCGCCAAGTACCTGCAACTGTTCGGGCTGGACGGCAAGGTGACGCTCGCCGACGTCGAACTCGGCGCCGCGGTGCCGGCGCTCAAGAACCGCCAGATCGACGGCTTCGTGACCGCCGGGTCCTACCCGGCGCCGAACGTGATCGAGGCCGCGGCGGGCACCGGCATCACCCTGCTGTCGCTCGACGACGGGCAGGTTGCCGCCACCAAACGCACCCGCCTGGTGATCCCGGCAGGGACCTACGCCGGCGTCGACGACGACGTGGTCACGACCTCGCTGCCGGTGGTCGCCTACACCACCACGGCGATGAGCGACGAAACGGCCTATCGCCTGACCCGGACCTACTGGGGCCAGAAGCAGTCCATGACCGCCGGCGCCGCCTGGTGGGCCGGCGTTTCGGGCGACATGCTGGCCAACGTCACCGGGCCGATCCACCCCGGCGCGTTGCGCTACTACCGCGAGGCGGGCATGAGCGTGCCGGCGAGCGCGAAGTGAGCTGACGCCGGGGCCGCGGGCCATGTCGCCGGCGGCGCGGCTCGCCTGGTCCGTCCTGGGCGGCGTATCGATCGCCTTTCACGTGGGGCTGGTCTTCGGCGGGCTGGTGCCACCGCTGATCAGCCGCCCGCTGCACATGGCACTGGCGCTGCCGTGGGTGCTGGTGTTCAGCGCGCGCACGGCCGCTGCCCGACGCAGCGGGGCGGTGCTCGCCCTGGCCGGCATCGCCGGGTGCCTCTACATCGCCTTCGACGAGGCCGCGCTCGGCGATCAATACGGTGCGCTGAGCGGCTGGCCACAGCACGCGCTGGCCGCCGGGCTGGTCCTGATCGTGCTGGAGATGGCGCGCCGTGCGATCGGCTGGCCGCTGCCGCTGGTCGCGGCCTCGGCGCTCGCCTACGGCCTGGCCGGCCAGCACCTGCCCGGTGAGTTCGGCCACCCCGGCCTGCCGGTGGCCAGTTTTCTCGGCACCATGACCATCGCCGAAGGCGGGCTGTGGGGCCCGCTGACCGCGGTCTCGGTCAACATCGTCGCCGTGTTCGTGATCTTCGGCGCCGTGCTCAACGCCGGCGAGGCCGGCCAGGGGTTCCTCAACCTCGCCCGCGCCGCGGCGGGCAGGCTGAAAGGCGGCGCGGCCAAGGTCTCGGTGTTGTCCTCGGCGCTGTTCGGCTCGATCTCCGGCTCGGCGTCGGCCAACGTCGCCTCGACCGGGGCGGTCACCCTGCCCGCCATGACCCGCCTCGGCTATCCGCGCAGCCTGGCGGCGGCGGTCGAAGCGGTGGCCTCCTCCGGCGGGCAGATCATGCCGCCGCTGATGGGCGCGGGCGCCTTCGTGATGGTCGAACTCACCGGCGTTCCCTACACCGGCATCATGGCAGCGGCGGTGCTCCCCGCGGCGCTCTATTTCGCCACCGTGTGGGTCGCCATCGACGCTTTCGCGCGGCGCCACGACCTGCGACCGCTCGCTGCCGACGAACTCCCCGACGCGCGGCGCGTGCTGGTCACCTCGATGTTCTTCGCGGTGCCGTTCGCGATCCTGCTCGAGCGCCTGTTCGTCGGCGGCTACACGCCGCAGTACGCCGCCTGCATCGCCCTCGTCGCCGCCGCCGCCCTGCTCCTTCTCGATTCGCGGTTGACGCTGTCGTGGCCGCGCACCCTGGCCCGGATCGAGTCCGTGTGCCTGGACGCCGGGCGCCAGGTCGCGGTGATCGCCTCGATCATCCTCTGCGCCGGGCTGGTCATCGGCGTGCTGGCGCAGACCGGGCTCGGGGTGAAGATCACCTCGCTGGTGCTGTCGGGGGCGGACAACCGGCTGTGGCCCGCGCTGGGGCTGACCGCGCTGGCCTGCCTGATCCTGGGGATGGAAGTGCCGACCACCGCGGCCTACGTGATCTGCGTCTCGGTCGCCGGCCCGGCGCTGCAGCAACTGGGTCTGGACCCGCTGCTCGCTCACCTGTTCGTGTTCTGGTACGCCCTGCTCTCGACCATCACGCCGCCCGTGTGCGGGGCGGTGTTCATCGCCGCCGGCATGGTCGAGGAGAACTGGCTGCGGGTAGCCGTCTCGGCCATGGCGCTCGGCATCGGCCTGTACCTGGTGCCGCTGGCCATGGTCGCGAACCCTGCCCTGATCGCGCTCGGCGACGAGCCCGGCCCGGCGCTGCTGGCGTTCGCGCAGATCGGCGTCGGCCTCGCGGCCATCGCCTACGGTGTGATCGCGCCCGTCTCGGCGTGGCTGCGCGCGGTGCTGATCGCGTTCGGCGGCCTGGTGATTTTCGCGCTCGGCTGAGCCGTCGCCGCGCGGGCGACCGCCGATTGCAGGGCTCCGCTATACTGGCGCCCGGCACCAACGCAGGCCCGTCGCATGGATCCCCGCCACCGCATCGAAGATACCTCTTCCATCGTCTCGCCGGGGCTGGTGGTGTTCGCCGACCTGGTGCGCGAGAACCTGCGCGCGATGATCGCGATCGCCGGCGACCCGCGTCGGTTGCGCCCGCATTGCAAGACCCACAAGATGCCCGCCATCGTCGCGCTGGAACTCGCCGCGGGCATCACGCGCCACAAGTGCGCCACCTTCGCCGAGGCAGAGATGCTCGCCCTGGCCGGCGTTCGCGACGTGTTCCTGGCCTACAACCTCGTCGGTCCCAACATCGCGCGCGCGGTGCGCTTCCTCGAAGCCTTTCCCGAAGTCTCGTTGCTGGTCACGGCGGATCACCCGGCGCCCGTGGCTGCGCTCGGCGCCGCGATGAGCGCCGCCGGGCGGCGGATAGGCGTGCTGCTGGATCTCGACTGCGGGCTCGGCCGTACCGGGCTCGCCCCGGGGCCGGCCGCGTCGGACCTGTACGCGCGCATCGCCGACACCCCCGGGCTGACGCCGGGCGGGCTGCACCTCTACGACGGCCAGAACCACCAGACGCCGCTCGACGAGCGCACGCGCGCCGTGCAGGCCTGCTGGGCGCCGGCCGCCGGGCTGCGCGACGAACTCCAAGCGCGCGGCCTGCCCGTGCCGCGCATCGTCGCCGGCGGCACCGGCTCGTTCCCGGTGTTCGCGAAGATCGACGACCCGGCACTCGAGCTGAGCCCGGGCACCTGCGTGCTCCACGACGCCGGCTACCGGCGCGCTTTCCCCGATCTGGCCTTCACCCCGGCGGCGCTGCTGCTGACCCGCGTGATCAGTTGCCCCGCGCCCGGGCGCGTGACCTTCGACCTCGGCTCCAAGGCGTGCGCCGCCGACCCGCCCGCCGGGCACCGGCTGGCGTTCCCGGCCTTCGACGACGCACGCGAGGTGCTGCAGAACGAGGAGCACCTGGTGCTCGAGACGCGCCACGCCGAGCACCTGCAGCCCGGTGACGAGACCCTGGCCATCCCGGTCCACATCTGCCCGACCTCGGCGCTGCACAAGCAGGCCTACGTGGTCGAGAACGGGCGCCTCACGGGGCGCTGGGACATCGTCGCGCGCGATCGCTGGCTCAGCATCTGAGCTTCACCGGCCCGCGCTTGATCTCGCTCAACCTGCTCGTGCCGCACGCGCCTAGTCTGCACGGCAGATCACAGACCTCCCGGGACGGGCCGATGTTCAAGTCGCTCAAGCACTGGTTCGATGCACTGCCCGGCGCGCGCTCGGACTTCGCCGTCGACGACGAGGCCGCGCACGCCGCGCTGGCCTCGTTGCTGATGCACGTCATCAGGGCCGACACGCTCGAGAGCGAACGCGAACGGCATCGCTTCGAGCAGATCCTGGCCGAGGAGTTCGACCTCGATCACGAGCACATCGCGCGCCTGCACCGCGGCGCCAGCACCCTCGAGAGCGATCTCGCCGCCGACCTCGCCACCGTGCGCGAGCACCTGATCGCCAATCCCGGCGCACGGCTCGGCCTGTTGCGCAAGCTCAATCGCCTGGTCGCGCTCGACGGCGTCGACGCGCGCGAGCTGAAGGTGTTCAATACCGCGGTGGCGGCGTTGTTCCCCGAAGTCGCGCGCCGCTCGCGCGAGCCCTGGCAGGATGCCGACTGAGCGCGGCGCGTCGTGTGAACGGGCGCCGCTCGGTTTCACGCAAGGCGCCGGCGGTGGCGCGCGAGTTCGACGCTCCCTGACCTGCTCGCGTCGGCGCGCCCCCCTGGCCCGCGTGCTGAACGCGTCACCGCCATGAGCATCGACCTCGCCGACCTGCGGCGCGAATACGACCGCGGGGCGCTGACGCTCGAAGCCCTGGATCCGGACCCGCTACGGCAGTTCGAGGCCTGGTTCGGCGAAGCCATGGCGGCCGGCGAACCCGAGGTCAACGCCATGAGCCTCGCGACCGCAGCCGGCGACGGCCAGCCGTCGTTGCGCACGGTGTTGCTGAAGTACCTCGATGCGCGCGGCTTCGTGTTCTTCACCAACCTGGCGAGCCGCAAGGCGCGCGAGATCGCCGACAATCCGCGCACCGCGCTGATGTTCATGTGGCCGGGCCAGGGCCGGCAGGTAGTGATCTCGGGATCGGCGCAGCGCATCGCGCACGCCGAGAGCCTGAAGTACTTCCTGAGCCGCCCGCGCGGCAGCCGGCTGGGTGCGTGGGTCTCGCACCAGAGCAGCGTGATTTCCTCGCGCGCGCTGATCGAGCAGAAACTCGACGAGATGAAGCGCAAGTTCGCCGGCGGCGAGATCCCCTTGCCGTCGTTCTGGGGCGGCTACCGGGTGAGCCCGCACGAGATCGAGTTCTGGCAGGGTGCGCGCAACCGCCTGCACGATCGCTTCCGGTACCGGCGCGTGGACGAGGCCTGGACGATCGAACGGCTCGCGCCCTGAGCCGTCGCCGAGCGCGCTTGCTGCGACCCCGCGAGCGTTTTCAGCCGACCTTGCGATGCTCGGCGGCGGGCTCGCCGTGCGCCGTTTCGCGCGCCGGCAGCGCGACCACGTTGACCGACCGACCCACCTTGGGCAACGTGAAGTAGAACGTCGAACCGACGCCGGGTTCGGACTCCACCCACAGCTCCCCGCCGTGGCGCAGCACGACCTTCTTGCAGATGGCGAGCCCGACGCCGACGCCGGGATAGCTTTCGCGATCGTGCAGGCGCTGGAACATCACGAAGATCCGTTCACGGTACTGCGGCTCGATGCCGATGCCGTTGTCGGCGATCTCGAAACGCCAGGTATCGTCGCGCTCGTGCGCGCTGACACGGATATGCACCGCCCGCTCTGGCGCGCGAAACTTGAGCGCGTTGCCCAGCAGGTTCTGGAACAACCGGGTCAGCTGGCCGCCGTCGCCCGACACCAGCGGCAGCGGCGCGACGTCGATCGTGGCAGCGGTTTCCGCCATCGATGCCTGCAGGTTGGCGAGCGCGTGGCGGCACACCTCGGCCGTATCGGTCGGGTACAGGTCCTGGCCCTGCGAGCCGATGCGGGAGTACTCCAGCAACTCGTTGAGCAGTTGCTGCATGCGCTTGACGCCGTCGACCGCGAAGCCGATGTACTGATCGGCCTTGTCATCGAGCCTGCCCTCGTAGCGTCGCTGCAGCAGCTGGGTGAAGTTGCCTACCATGCGCAGAGGCTCCTGCAGGTCGTGCGAAGCGATGTAGGCGAACTGTTCGAGATCGGCGTTGGAGCGCTCGAGGTTCAGCGTCTTGGCCTGCAGTTCCCGGGTCGCGTGGTCGGCCAGCGTCACCGCGTTGCGGTTGGCCCGCGACAGGCCGACGAACAACGCCAGCAACATCGAATCGATGAGGATCCCGCCGAGCAGGATGGTCAACGGCTGACTGTTGCCGGCGCTGGCGCGGAAACTGACGTCTGACCAGATGTCGAACGTCCATACCCGACCGTAGAGATCGAGGCGCACCTGCTTGGCGTACAACGGCTCGGGATCGAAATCCGCTTCCTCGGCGACGTGCTCGTCGAAGAGCGTCTCGGCGCCGTCGGTGATACGCATGGTCACGAACCGCTTGTGGCTCGCCAACGCACCTTCCATCAGCTTGTGCACGACGAACGGCGCGTACACGATGCCCAGGAAGTTCTCGCGGCGCCGCTCCACCGAGGCGTGCGTGCCGCCGCGGTAATAGGGCACGTAGAACAGGAAACCGGGCGCTTTCTCGGCATCCTGGACCAGCACGATCGGGCCGGTTATCTGTGCGACGCCCATGTCCCGCGCTTTCCTGGCGGCCGTGTAGCGGTTGGATTCGTGCGCGATGTCCAGGCCGACGGCCCGCCGGTTGCCGGCGACCGGCTCGATGTAGGCGATGGGCAGGTACTCGGGCTCGGCGTGAGTCGGGTGAATCTCGAAATCGGGGCGCGCGCGACGCTGCTCGCCCAGATAGGCCGCCAGGTCCTGCGGGGCGACCTGATGAATGACCCCGATTCCGTTGATGCCCGGGTACTTCGCGTCGATCCTCAGCGTCTCGGCATACGCGCGCCACTCGTCGACATCGACGTACCCGCCGTGCGCCTGGATGGCACCGACCCCGCCCCACAGCGCGTCTTCGTACTTCTGCATCCGTTCCGTCACCAGCTCGATCACCTGCGCGACGTCGCGCTCGAAGCGCAGCGCGGTCTTCTCCTCGATCTGCGTCTTCGACAGGTGCCAGGCGCCGACCGTGACGACCAGCGACAGGGCCACGATCAGCCAGTGAAACCAGTGCAAGCGCCCGGCGCGCAGCAGCCTCGCGCGATCCACACTCTGCCCGGGCGAGCCGAAGGCCATGCCGGCTAGGCCGCTCTCGCGGGCGAGGGCCGTGCCGCCCGCTCGGCGTCGCGCGCCAGGTCGTCGCGCAGGAGCGCCCGCGTGGTCGTCCTCACGAGGCCGCCGCGCGGGAAGGCAGCTTGGCGAGCGCGAACCAGAACTCACTGAGTTGCTGGACGATGGTCTGGAACTGGTCGAACTCGATCGGCTTGATCACGTAGCAGTTGGCCTGCAGGTCATAGCTGTCCGCGATGTCCTTCGCCACGGACGACGTCGTCAGCACGACAACCGGGATGGTGCTCAGGTCGGGATCGCGCTTCAGGACCTCCAGCACTTCGCGCCCGCTCATGCGCGGCATGTTGAGGTCGAGGATGATCAGGTCGGGTCGCGTGGCGGCCGGGTAGCGGTCTTCGCGTCGCAGGAAAGCGAGCGCCTCCACGCCGTCGCGCACGCGGTCCATGTCGATCTCGACCTCGCACGCGTGCAGTGCCTCCTCGGTCAGCACCGCGTCGCCTTCGTTGTCCTCGACCAGCAGCACCCGCGCCGGCGTAGCCGACGCCTGTCCGTACACCATCACCGCTCACCCCCCCAGGCGCCGTCCGGGCTGCAACGCGTCAACGTTCCGCCGTATGGGCCTGCTGATCAGTCAATCCGTTGGCGCAACCGGTGCGAATTCGGTCCGCCTGGCGGACGGAGCATGGAGTGTGCCAGCGGGCCGCGGCGGCGAGTGATCGGGCCCGGCGCGCTAAAGCCTTGCCGGGAGGCGGCCGACAGGTCTCACGGGGCCGCCTCGGCCCGGGGAAGGAATGGCGATGTCCGGACCGGCGCAAGCGCTGAGAATTCTCGTCATCGACGACAACGAAGGCGACTGTTTCTACGTCGCGGACCTGCTGCGCAACGTCGCCTTCACCCGCTACGAGGTCGACTGGGCGGCGAGCTTCGAGCAGGGGCTGGCGCTCATCGCCGAAGCCCGCCACGACGCCTACCTGGTGGACCACCAACTCGGCACGCGCACCGGCATCGAGCTGCTGAGCGTCGCGCGCCAAACGCACGGTACGCGCCCGTTCATCATGCTCACCGGGATGCGGGACAGCAGCGTCGACCGCGACGCGATGCGCGAGGGCGCCGCCGATTTCCTGGTCAAGGACGCGCTCTGCGCCGAGCAACTGGAGCGCTCCATCCGCTACGCGATCGAGCGCAACCGACTGCTGGTGGAAAAGGAGAACGCCGCCAACAACGACCCCCTGACCGGATTGGCGAATCGGCGCCAGTTCCGCGATTACCTGTCCGGCGCGATCGCGCGCGCCGAGCGCAGCGGGCAATCGCTGGGGCTGTTGTTCATCGACCTCGACCATTTCAAGGCCGTCAACGATCTTCACGGCCACGAAGCCGGCGACCGGGTGTTGTCCGCCGTCGCCCGCCTGCTCGGGCGCCACGTGCGACGCGGCGACCTGGTAGCGAGGCTCGGCGGCGACGAGTTCGCCGTCGTGCTCGACAACGTCGGCGCCGAGCACGCGGCGCTGGTAGCGGACAAGATCCTGCACACCCTGCGCGCCGACCCGATCGCGCTCGGCGACGCGCCCACGGGCCTGGGAATGAGCGTCGGCGTCGCCCTGTACCCGCTCGATGCCGGCGACGCCGAATCGCTGCTCAGTGCGGCCGACACCGCGATGTACGAAGCCAAGGACAACGGGCGCAACACCTACCGGTGCTTCGAAGCCGGCCTGCGGCAACGGGCCCTGCGCCGCGCCGATATCTTCCGCTCGCTGGCCGAGGCCATCCAGGCCCGGGCGCTGGGGGTCCACTACCAGGCCCAGATGAACGTGGTACAGGGACGACTGCGCGGGATCGAGGCGTTGCTGCGCTGGAAACACCGCGGCGAGGCGATCGCACCCGCGGAGTTCATTCCCATCGCCGAGAAGAGCCGCCAGATCGGCGCGCTCGGCGAGTGGGCGCTGCGCACGGCCGCCCTGCAGTTTCGCGAATGGGAACTGCGCGGACTGGTCGCACCGCCGACCAGGCTCGCCGTCAACGTCTCCGCGCTGCAGATCGTCGACGGTAAGCTCTACGCGGCAGTGGAACGGATGCTGCACGACACGGGCCTCGAGCCCGCTCGCCTGGAACTGGAAATCACGGAGACGGCACCTTTTGGCGACATCGACGCGGCGGCGCAGGAACTGCGGCGGCTGCGCCGACTCGGCGTTGCCATCGCGCTGGACGACTTCGGCAAGGACCACACCTCCCTCGCCCGCCTGCAGAAACTGCCGGTGCAGACGCTCAAGATCGACCGGGCGTTCGTCGCCGGCTGCGTCGCGGACGAACAATGCGCGGTGGCGGTCAAGAGCACGCTCGGTATCGCCGCCGACCTCGGCCTGGAGGTGGTTGGCGAGGGGATCGAGAACCACGCGCAACGGCGTTTCCTCCTCGGGCACGGCTGCGAGGTGATGCAGGGGTTCCTGTTCCACCGACCGTGCACGGCCGGCGAATTCGCCGCCCGACTGGAAACCGACGTCAGCCGCGAGGCGGATCGCGCTACCCGCTATCGCACCACGTTCGCGTGAGGAGACGTCGGCCGCGGTTCGCGCGGCACTTGCAGCGGTGCCTGCGAATTGCGACGATTGGCGCCGCCCAGGGCCAGGACAGACCGCGGATGATCCATCGCACCGAGCGTCTACTCGCGTCGAGCGTGCTCGCAGCGGCGCTGTTCGCGACCAACGCCTTCGCCGCTTCGTTTTCCCTCGACCCCGACACACGAGTACTCGGCACGACGCAGAACCTGAGCACGCGCGCCGAGCAGAACCTCTCGGCGATCG